>CAZMRG010000011.1:44779-47487 GCA_964568655.1 uncultured Ignavibacteriales bacterium
TTGTCACCCTGAGCGCCTACCTGTTTACCTGCCTATGGCATGGCTGCAGGCAGGGAGACGAAGGGCGCTCTACTCACTCAATTCACTTTTTTGTCGTTTCACGTAATTAATCCTTTCCTTATATTTGCAAACACCAAACTAGAGAGGAGACCAATGACCAAAGCCATACGGGCTATTTTTATTCTCATAACCATTCTTATTATTTCAAATTCTGCCAATTCATCAGAGATTTCCCGCGACGCAAAACAGGGTATACCTATTAACTTTTCAGGGGTTTACAAAGGCTACGTGGATTCATTCGGGGTGTGCGGCATAGATATCGCCAAAGCCGTTATCTATATCAATTACGATACCAGTCCCATGACAATAATCTATGATGGCTGCGTGCTTGAGCATTATTCATATGTGGGCGAAGTAGTTTATTACACCGGCGAGGGCAAGCAAATAGAGCTGGGCTATTTTGATCTGAGAAAAGGCAAGCTGGGTTTTTATTATATGCGGATACTCAATCATTTCTTTTACGGCGATACCACCGGCTACAAACCGTTTTTCTGGACCAAAACCGATGAGCTTGATGTAAATAATTCCGATTATAAAGGTTACCTGGCTGATTACAGTAAGTTCAAAGAATACTGGAGCGGATTCCAGGATGCGTTCTTTAAGAAAGATATTGATAAGCTTGCTTCATATACAAGCTTCCCGATAACAGATAACACGCAAACACCGCCGGTGAAAATTGATAAAGACGGCTTTGCGAAATTTGTTGATATGCTCAACGACAACATTCTGCAGATAAGAGGCGGCAAGAACGATTACAACAACGACCAGTGGTTTCCCCAGCGCTTCGGCGATAACGACCCGTGTTTTGCGAAATCATATATGTGGTCATATACCAGTCCGCGCCTGAACTTCACCAAAGTGAACGGTGTTTACAAGCTCACCGGCGCTTATGAATATGAATAAGTGAAAAGTGAAAAGTGAAAAGGATACACCTCACCCCCAACCCCCTCTCCTCTTAGGAGAGGGGGTTGGGGGTGAGGCAAAATAAAATGACGTAATTTGGAACGTAAAACGTAGAACGTGAAAAGGCGCTGTTTTTTTCTTTTCACTTTTGCCTTTTCACTTTTGCCTTTTTTCAACCTGTAACCTGTAACAAATTCAATCTCAAATCTCAAATCTCAATTCTCAATTCTCAAATTCCCTCAGCTCACTCTTGTCACCCTGAGCGGAGACGAAGGGCGTTCAAACTATTCACTAATGATTGATAAATAACCGGGTAATCTTTTTCCGAATGATATTTTATAGCCTCTTCATAAGCGCTTATGCCTTTTTTGCAATTCTCATCTTTGTTCTCGATCTCAGCCAGCGCCGCGTATGCGTCGCCCAGCGAGTGCTGCGTGCCGGCATACTGAATAGGGAACTGTTCCGGTTTATACGCTCTCAGCGCCTCTTCACTTGCCTTAATTGATAATTTACAGTTGGCGGCTCTATCCTCAATATCCGCCAGTAAAACGTATGCGCTTGCAAGGATGTTCTGTGTAGTCGCATAAAGTATATGGAACTCCTCAAGCGTGAATACCCGCAGACTCTCACCGCACGCTTTTATTGAAGTCCTGCAGTTGGCGGCTTTATCTTCAACGCCGGCCATTATGCAGTAAACATTCCCGAGATTGCAATACGCCATTGCATACTGTATCGGGAATTTCTCAAGCGTCCTTATCTTCAAAACTTCCTCAAAAGCTTTTATTGAATTTTTGCAGTTCGCGTTTTTGTTTTCAACCTCAGCAAGCGAAAAATACGCCGTTCCTAAATTGTGCTGCGTGGTGGCGTAGCTGTTTGGGTACGCCTCAAGCGTGCATACCTTCAAAGCTTTTTCCAGTTCTTCAATTGCCTTTTTACTGTTGCCCATTTTATCTTCAACTTCTGAAAGCGTAATGTACGCCAGCCCGGTTATGCTCTGCATCGTTCCGTATTGGCTCGGGAACAGCTCCGGCGTGTAAACAACTAATGCGCCGCTGCATGCCCGTATCGATTTCCTGCTGTTTCCGGCCCTATCTTCAAGCTCCGCAAGCGTTCTGTATGCAATGCCTTTGTTGTAAAGCGCGCCCGCGTATTGAAGAGGGAATTGTTCCGGTGAGCTTACTTTAAGCGCTTCTTCGCCTGTGAGTATTGAATTTTTTGAGTTCGCCGCCCTGTTCTCTAACTCGGCAAGCCTGTTAAACGCGCCGCCAAGATTATTCTGCATAGTCGCAAACTGCATCGGGTACTTATCGATTGTGTAAACTCTCAGCGCCTCGCCGCATGCATTAAATGACTTAACGCAGTTGCCCCTTCTGTCTTCAATTTCAGCGAGTGAATTATAAGCGCGCGAAAGGTTGTTTTGTGTATTGGCGTACTCCAGCGGCTGTGATTCAAATGTGTAATATTTTAATGTGCCGTCAAACGCTTTCAATGCGGCTTTCATATAATCAGCCCACTCAAGCGAGATGCGGCCGATATCGAACGCCTTCGAGCCGATGGAAAGCAGCTCAGCCGGACTTTCCGAGAAAGCGTTTATCATCAGTTCAAATATTTCAAGCTCAGATCTTTCAACAAGCGGCTTCACTACGCTTTCAAGGTAGCACTGCTCAACTAAAACTGAATTTGGCTTCAATATCAGGAACTGTCTTTTCTTAAGCGATTCAAACCACGCTGACCACTCGAAATCT
>CAZMRG010000012.1:0-5890 GCA_964568655.1 uncultured Ignavibacteriales bacterium
GGAAAACGATTAGTCCCGTAAGCGGAAAAGAAGTTAAGCGCGATACCGTTGACGACATAATGAAATTTGTTGATAAACTGAAAGATAAAAGCAAGCTCTATATTGTGTTCCCGGTGCAGACCCATAAAGACAAAACGCCAAAGCAGGAAATTGAGAACCTGAAACAAAAAGGATTTTTCAGATTATTCCATAACGGCGGAATTATCGATCTGAACGAAACTGCAAATATCAAAAATCTTAAGCTTGATAACGCCAAAGTTGTTGTAGATAGATTAGCGTATAACAAAGGCGATGAAGAACAGAAACAGCGAATTGCTGATTCATTAGAACAAGCGTACACGGAAGGCGACGGATATCTTTCATTAATCATTGAATCTTCTAACGGCGAGGCTTCCGAAAACGGCAAAGCTAAAGCAGATTTTGCGGAGCATTCTTTCAATATGCATCTCGAGGCGGACGGAATCAGGTTCGAAGAACCTGAACCTATTTTCTTTTCATTCAATAATCCTCTAGGCGCGTGCCCTAAATGCCAGGGCTTTGGCGAAACCATAGATCTTGACCCCGACCTGATAATTCCTGATAAGAGCAAATCAATTTTTAAAAATGCTATTCATCCGTTTTCGACCCCCAAACACAGCAGGCATCTGAGCGATTTAATTGCCGCTTCAAAAAATCATAACATAAGGCTGCATGTTCCGTTCCGCGAGCTAACAAAAGAAGAAGTTGCCAAAGTATTTGGCGGGGCAGGGGAGTACATCGGGATTCACAAATTTTTCAGAATGGTTGAGCGTGAAGCGGCTTACAAAATTCACTACCGAGTACTGCTCAGCCGTTACAGGGCTTATACAAGATGCGTTACATGCGGCGGTTCCAGACTGCGCAAAGAATCGCTTTATGTTAAGTTCCTTGGTAAAACTATTTTTGATATTGTCAGCTCAAATATCGAAGAGCTGTATTTCTTTTTTAAAGATTTGAAACTTGTTGGCAATGATGAAAAGATTGCGGGTCGTGTGCTTGAAGAAATCAGAAATCGCCTCGCTTATTTGTATGAAGTAGGGTTGGGCTATCTTACGCTTGACCGTTTAACGAGCACTCTCTCAGGCGGCGAGAGCCAGAGGATAAATCTTGCAACTTCGCTTGGATCTGCGCTTGTTGGTTCTATTTACGTATTAGATGAGCCTAGTATCGGACTTCATCCGCGCGATAACGACAGGCTTATTAAAATTTTAAAATCGCTTCGCGATATTGGCAACTCGGTAATTGTCGTTGAGCATGATCCTGAAATGATCAACTCAAGCGACTTTGTAATTGATATCGGCCCCAAAGCGGGCGAAGAAGGAGGCGAAGTGATATTTGCCGGTACGCTAAAAGAAATTGTGAAATCGGCTGAATCAATTACCGGTAAATACCTGTCGGGCAAAATGAAAATTGAAGTGCCTGATGTAAGACGACAGGTGAATGGGCATTTTATAACAATCAAAGGCGCATCAGAAAATAATTTAAAAAATATTGATGTCGATATCCCGCTTGGGATTTTTGTATGCGTTACAGGCGTTAGCGGCTCCGGAAAATCAACATTAATAAGCGATATTTTATATGGCTCGTTAAAGAAACGGATTGATGGGATTTATAATGAAAAGATCGGCTCTTATTCGGAGATAAAAGGAGTGGGCAATATTAATGCAGTCGAGCTTGTCGATCAAACAGCAATAGGGCGTTCGCCGCGTTCTAATCCCGTGACATATTTGAAAATATTTGATATGATAAGAGAAGTTTATGCACTGCAGCCATCAGCTAAACTGAAGGGATTGAATGCAGGCAGCTTTTCGTTCAATATTCCCGGAGGTAGATGCGAAACCTGTGAAGGCTCAGGCGTTATAAAAATTGCAATGCAGTTTATGGCTGATATATTTCTTGAGTGCGATGTGTGCAAAGGCGAGCGCTATAAAAGCGAGATACTCGAAGTTCAGTATAAAGGAAAAAGTATAAGCGATGTATTGCGGCTGAGCATACACGAAGCCATAACATTCTTCAGGGAATTCCCTAAAATTACTTCTAAACTAAAAGTGCTGGAGGAAGTCGGGTTAGGTTATTTAAGGTTGGGTCAATCGGCAACAACTCTTTCGGGCGGCGAAGCTCAGCGCATTAAGCTCGCTTATCATTTGTCGTTCCAGGCCCCCGGCGAAAAAACATTGTTCATTTTTGATGAACCTACTACGGGGTTGCACCTTAATGATATTTCAAAACTTTTAAAATGTTTTAACGAGCTTATTGTAAAAGGAAATTCAATAGTTGTAGTTGAGCATAACTTAGAAGTGATTAAATCCGCTGATTACATTATCGATCTGGGACCTGATAGCGGGGATAAAGGCGGTGAAGTTGTTGCAAAAGGTTCGCCGGAAGTTGTAGCAAAAAGTAAAAACTCTTTTACCGGAAAGTTTTTAGCAAAGCTGCTGAAAGCATGAGCAGCTACATTATCTTTTCTTTTCCGGAGTTTCTATAGAGAATCCCCAATTGTCCCGCTTCGTACATTTGGTGATTCAGCCAGTTGATTGCGCAGTTCTCTTTTGTTTTAAAATAATCGTCTTCGATATTTCCCTTAACCATTGCGTGAGGTTCGGCAAGTTCCTCATCGGTTAATTCGGAATAGATCTTTATGTTCTTTTCAATAACGTTGTTCCATTGTTCGCGGAGGATTTTGACGGCAGGGTATTCTTCAGCCGGCTTTAAAATACTTTTCGGGCCGAAGATATCACTGTATTCGGGATACAGCATGGGATCTTTTCCCATGTACAATGAAAGGTCATCATCGCTTACTATCAAATGTCCCAGCAGCCATACGCCATGATTTCTTCCCGGCGCGATTTCTAGTTTGAGGTCATCATCCGATAATTTTTTTAAGAACATGTTAACCCACGATGTCATGTTCTTATATTGTGCGAGCAGTAAAGATGTTTTGTATTGCATTACTTTATTTTATTAAGTTCGTCATTCAGCAAGCCCACTTCGTGCCTCAGGAAGTTAACATCTTCGTCAAGAAAGTGCCTGGCAAGATGCCTTGCGCGGCGGACAGAATTCATGTTTACATCAGATGCTATTAAGTCTTCATCAAAGAATTTTGCGACAGAGTCGACATTTCCGAACGGGTCAATAATTTCGGAGCCGCCCCAGAAATTTACACCGTCTTCATAGCCAACTCTGTTTGAAAATATGAGGTAAGCGGATAGTAACCTGGAATACGCTTTATGCTGTTCAGAATTTATTTCGTAGTTCTTTAATATTTTAGATTTGGAATTCAGCGCCAGCCTTGTGGGCGATACGGCAATGCCTATTATTAACTTTGCGCCTTTTAGAGCAAGAAGCAGCGGCAATGACATGTGCCAAAGGTCCTCGCATACAAGCAGCCCGATCTTCCCGAATTTTGTTTCGTGAACGTTGGCTTCTTTGCCGCGGGAAAAATAGCGCATCTCTTCGAACATGCCGTAATCGGGAGGGTAAACTTTTTTATGAGTGAATTGCACTTTGCCTTCGGAAATATAAAATGCGGAATTGAAAATACCGAAGTTATCATCTTCTTCTATTCCGCCGCATACAATGGAGATCTGTTTAGATTTTTTTCTAAGAGGCTCAAGAATCGGGCTGGTGTATGGATTCAGAGCCATATCAAAATTCAAATCTTTAACTGAATATCCGGTTAAGGAAAGCTCAGGGAATACAACTAGGTCGGCTTTTTTCTTAATGGCTTTATCGATGAACTCAAGATGTTTCTTTATGCTTTTATCATAATCGCCCAGCGGGGGATTTATTTGCGCAACTGCTGCTTTAAATTTCATGTGTGCTTTATGTTTTAGAAAAACATTCCCGATTCTGATCTCGGTGGATCTCAGGAGTTAGAAATTTTATAATAAATGATTCTTATAATTTCAGAAATTTTTAAATTAATTTTAAGCCATAAAAGCAGAACGGGGTTGTTATGAAATTTCCTGAAGTATTTTATGCAGTCTTTGTTCCATACTTTTATCATCCTTACCCTGTCTTTGTAAATACTCTCCCCGTGTTTGTGAATTATTTTAGGCGCTGTGAGCAGCCTTATCTTTTTGCCGCTATCGATAATTCTTTTGCACAGGTCAACATCGCTGAAAAACATGTTGAACTGTTCGTCCATTATCCCAATTGCTTCAACAGTTTCGCGCTTAACCATAAGCGCCGCAGCCATTGGCTGATTGACATCGGTATCTTTATCGTAAGCAAAGTATTGCATCTTCCAGGAACCAAAAATTTTGGACTTTGGGAATATGTAAGCAAGCAAACTGAATTCCCAAAACATTTTCAGGTAATCCGGGAAGCTTCTTACAGAATACTGCAGCGTTCCTTCTTCGTTTAGCATAAGCGGGGCGCAAGCGCCGTATTCAGCGGAGGAATTCAGAAAGTCGTTCAGCGCCTCAATGACGCCGCTCTTTAATATAGTATCAGGATTAAGAAGGAGGATATTCTTCCCGGTGGAATATTTGATTGCCTGGTTCATTGCCCTGGTGAAGCCGGTGTTTTCTCTGTTTTGATATGTATGAAGGTCGCTGTATTTTATTTTATTTATGGTATCAAAGGTATTATCAGAAGAGTTGTTATCCACAATGATAATTTCTACCGGGAGTCCAACGGAATTCTTTATAATTGTATCTATGCATGCATTGATAACTTCGCCGCTGTTCCATGTAACTATTAATACCGATACATCGATCATATGAAACAAACTTAGCTCAGGATTTTAACAAATACAATGAAACTAATTTGCAATCGATAGTTTATTCCCGCGAAAGCGGGAATCCAATTTGTTCGTTTTTTTTATATTTCTTAGTTAATGTTAAATCTCTTTTCTTATTTGATTTGTTATTTTTTTGTCTTAATTCTTATTCATTTTTTGGAGTTTCACATTAGTTGATGTTTAACTAATTTGCGCTGATAATCAATAAAAATAATTCATTATTATGAAACAATCACAAAAGGCCAACAGGGTTTACTCGGGTAAACCTGCGGCAAGCTTTAAGTTTAAGCATATTATATATGAGAAGAAATCTTACAAAGCTCTGATCACAATAAACCGCGAAAAGGCTTTGAATTGTTTGGATTTGACCACTATTAACGAGCTATCTGCAGCGTTTAAAGATGCGAGCTGGGATGATGACATATCTGTAATAATATTGACAGGAGCCGGGAAGAGAGCTTTTTCTACAGGCGCTGACCTGAATGAACAGCAAAATCATTTTTTGGGTAATCCTAAGGATTATTATAAATGGATGTATGAGTTCATCAGGCTCCATGAATTAATGAGGAATGTTGGTAAACCCACTATCGCAAGATTAAACGGAATTGTTGTTGGCGGAGGAAATGAGCTTAACATGAGCTGCGACTTAGCTATAGCAGCCGACCATATTTATATTAAGCAAGTAGGCGCGGCAAGAGGAAGCGTTGCAGCAGCAGGAGCTACGCAATTTCTTCCGATAATAGTTGGCGATAGACGAGCCAGGGAAATTCTGTTTCTTTGTGAAGAAATTCCTGCTAAGAAAGCTTTAGAATGGGGACTGGTAAATCAGGTTGTTCCGTACAGTAAACTGGATAAAGCGGTAAACGACATGGCGGAAAAGCTTCACAATAAATTACCGGAGTGTTTGCGTTACACAAAACAGCAGCTGAATTTCTGGCGCGATCTATCCTGGCATACAACCATCGGTCATGCCCGCGACTGGCTTTCGATCCACAATCTTTCTTACGAAGTTGAAGAGGGCATCAGCGCCTTTAATGAAAAGAGAAATGTTGATTATGAAAAGGTAAGAAAAAAAGTTAAATAATACCTCACCCCCAACCCCCTCTCCACATGGAGAGGGGGCGTGAA
>CAZMRG010000012.1:5990-34649 GCA_964568655.1 uncultured Ignavibacteriales bacterium
GGAACTCAGGGCAGTACCTTTACAAATGCTAAATTTCTCAGACAACGACAAACGAAAGCTGAGGAAATATTGTGGAATGAATTGAGATCCAAAAAACTTAAGGGATATAAATTCAGAAGGCAACACCCTATATCAAGTTTTGTAGTTGATTTTTATTGTGCCGAAAAAAAGTTAGCGGTTGAAATTGACGGCTCGATTCATAACGAAAGAGAAATAAAGTATTATGATAAGGATAGATCTGAGGAATTGAATAAATTCGGGATTACAGTTGTTCGATTTGATAATGAAGAGCTCCTTGATAATATGCATAAGGTTTTAGATAAAATTTTAAGAATTTTGGAAGATATATAAAGTCTCCCATTAGTTCCCCCTCCCTATGTGGGGAGGGGGGTTGGGGGAGAGGTAGAAATCATTGGATTTAGCTTTAATACTTACAATAATTGGAATACTTGTTTCGGTATTGATACCGCTGCTTGGTTATTTATTTAAAACAAAAAGAACTCTTAAGAATTACTATTCGGTTATCTGGAAAAAATCATCATCACTTAAGCATAAAGACGTGCTTGGCGAGAGGCCGTATAACTCTTACTATTTCGAAAGGAAAGAGGACCCGGCAATCAAAAGACAGCTTGAGAGAAGGAACAATATTTTACTTATCGGACCGCCGCTGATGGGTAAATCACGCTCAATTTTCGAACAGCTTCTTGCTCTCAAAAAAAGCGTTGACGTTCTGATTCCCCGCGCTGTTCAAATGCCGCATTTTCTATTCCCTAAGGATTTTAAATTCTGGAGAAAGAAAATTATTTTTATCGACGATCTCCAGTATTATGTTGAAAAGCAGGACAACTATCACATGCTCTTCAGAACTGCGAAGGAAAAAAATATCATCATTGCGGCAACGTGTCATTCCGGCCAGGACTTCAAAAAGGTGAAGAACAAGATGATAGAGCAGAGCATTGATATAGATCATATATTCGGCGATAACATTATCGAGTATGAAAAGATAAGCCCTGAAACAGGAAAACAAATTGCCGAAAAGCTCGGGATGAACTGGGATAAAGCCAAGTTTAACGGAACAATTGGCTCTATCTTTATGCGGCTAAGCGAAATGGAAAGGCGTTTTGATGGCTGCACGGATATTGAAAAAGCTATTTTGGTTTCAATAAGAATGATGTACATAACCGGCCTTTATTCTGATAACGGCATTTTCATTACGGACTGGCTGAAGCTGACAGCCGGAAGCCGCGAGCTTACGGGAAAAGATTTTGAATGGAGCGGATGGCT
Source organism: uncultured Ignavibacteriales bacterium (assembly GCA_964568655.1). GTDB lineage: Bacteria > Bacteroidota > Ignavibacteria > Tepidaquicellales > OLB5 > CAWFKW01. The sequence goes on from CAZMRG010000012.1 coordinate 7,275, forward strand.
GAAATCGCTTGAAGGCAAAGAGTTTGTTAAAATTATAAGGCGCGATAAGTTATGGGCCGAAGAAGCGTACCTGCAGTATGTGGTCAAAGAAGAAGTGACCGCTTCCGATATAGATATCTTCAATGAAATGATTGAGATATTTAAAAATGAGCCGGCGGCGCTTGTAATGATCGGCAGAAGAGCTTATGACACGGGAAGCGTTGATATAGATATAGCGGATTATTCAAAGGCCGCAATAAGATCATTAGAACTGGCGCTAGGAAAACTTAATAAAGATGACGCTCATTCAAGAGCCAGAGCTTTAGAACTTATCGGTACGGCTCTTTGGGGCCTTGCAAAAATTGAAGATGTGGAAACGCTTAACAAAAAGGCGCTCGGCTATTATTCCGAAGCGCAAAAGCTTATAGATAAAAATAATAATCCGCTTGACTATTCGCGGCTAATAAGTAAGATTGCAGCTTCTTATACTGCTATTGCAGGAGTACACGATAAAGAGCTGAATTGCAATATGGCGATTACGCTTTACAGCGAGGCTATGGAGTTCTTTACTTTTTCAAGCTACCCGGTAGAGTATGCGCAAAACTGTAATAATGTAGGAGCTGTTTACCAATTGCTTGCGCAGGTAAAAGATCCGGTGAAAAATCTTAAACTTGCCGCAGAGTTTCTTAAAAAATCAATTAGTGTAAGAACCCGCGAACAATATCCAAGGGAGTTTGGTTTTTCTAATAACAATCTTGGAAACACATATTCACTTTTATCTGATTATGAGGATAAAGCCGCGAACCTGAAGAAGGCGGTTGAATGCTATACTAATTTTCTTGATGTATCTCCGAAAGAAAAAGATATTATCGCTTATGGGTACGCGCTTGCGAGTCTTGGTATTTGTTACTCATGGCTTGCCGAGGTTCAGGATACGGAATTGAACATCAGGAAAGCAATTGAGATCCTGAATAAGGCGCTTGAAGTGCGCAGCCGCGATAGATTTCCGGTTCATTACTCTATTGTTCAATATCATCTTGGCAGCGCATACCTGGCTCTTGCGAAATTCAATAAAGATTCCGAAGCCTGTTATAAAGCGCTTGACGCATATGAAGAGTCATTAGCTATCAGAACTGTGGAAAAGTACCCTGAGTATTTTGCGCTGAATCAAGTTGGTTTGGGGGATATTTATATCATCCTTGCGGAAAAAGAAGACAAGTCTGAAAACTACAGTAAATCTCTTGCCGCTTATGACCAGGCTCTGAGAGTATATTCCCAGGATGCCTACCCCAATGAGTTTGCCGCAGTTCAGGATAAGATCACTATAGCCAAGAAAATCTTCTTTTGAGGGCTGGTTCTGCTCTACTGATACTACCCCCAAAAACCTGATAAAAATCATTTTCTAAGTTGACCGAAGTCATAGGTTAAGTTATATAAGAAGCTTAATTTTGAACTAAAATATGAGTTCAATTGTTGAATTTTATATAAAAACTTCAAAAAACAGGAGAATTTAAGCATGCATGACGTTTTAGACAAAAAAGCCGACCTGGCCGGACCGGGTATAAGCACTTATGCCGAAGTAGAGAAAATACTTCCAAACGGTTACAAGTCGCTTTTGAACCGCAAAGACACACAGAAAGCAATTTATGCTATCAAAGATTACATTGAAAAGAATTTGTGCAAAGAGCTGAACCTTATCATGGTTCAGGTTCCGTTGATCGTTGAAAAAGAGAGCGGCGTGAATGATAATCTTGACCGCGACGGTTCAAGAACGCCTGTTGATTTTCCGTGCGGGCTTGGGCTCGAAAAACGCCTCAATGCACAGGTGGTTCAGGCTGCAACAAAATGGAAAAGAATTGCGCTGAAACAGTTTGGATTGAACGTTGGCGAAGGATTGAACACTGATATGAGAGCGGTGCGCAAAGATTATTTTCTGGATCATGACCACAGCTCGTATGTAGACCAGTGGGATTGGGAAAGAGTAATAAGAGCCGAAGACCGCAACCTGGATTTCTTAAAAGACATTGTTAAGAAGATCTGGAAAGTTATCAAAGGCGCAGAGACCTACGCGCAGGAATTGTTCCCGGGATTAAAGGACCCGAAATTCCCGAACCTTCCTGAAGAGCTGGTATTTATACATGCTGAAGAAATTCTTGAAATGTTCCCCGACCTTCCGAGGAAACAGAGAGAGACCGCGATACTGCAGAAATATCCGGCAGTGTTCATAACCGGTATCGGCTGGCCGCTGGCTGACGGGTACCCGCATGAAATGAGAGCCGCTGATTATGATGATTGGGTGACTGAAACGACGACAACAAAAGGAAAACCCGCTCACGGTATCAATGGCGATATTCTTGTATGGAACCATGTTACAAAACGCCGTCATGAATTAACATCGATGGGTATCAGGGTAAACGCAGAAACATTACGCACACAGCTTAAGATGTCAAACCAGCTTGATCTGGTATCTACTCCGTATCACAGCGCGATATTGAACAACGAGCTTCCGCTCAGCATAGGCGGCGGCATCGGGCAGGCGCGCACACAGATGCTCCTGTTAAGGAAAGCGCATCTCGGCGAAGTTACAGTTACAGTATGGCCGAAACAGCTGAAAGATATATGCGCCAAGAAGAATATTTTTGTTCTAGAATAATATACTTTACGGTGAATAGTAAAGCCGTCCGGCGTAAAACGGACGGCTTTTTTTATGCTTGTCAATCTGAGCAGAGATTTCTTGTCAGTCTGAGCGCCTGCCTGCCGAAGCCTCGGCGCAGGCAGGGAGCCTGCCCTCGCGAAGGCGGGGGACGGAGACCAAAACAATGGACCCGTTAATTTTATTAACTTCAATTTATCCTGCTAAAACATATCTTTGAATTAAATATTAAAATATTATATGATAGTACTCAAACCGTTTGAACGGACTGATTTTAGTACGTTTATCAGCTGGTTTAAATCGCCGGTTGAAATGATCCAGGCTTGCGGCAGGACTTTCCAATACCCGTTGGATGAAGCCCAGCTTGATATATATTTGAGCGGCGCCCGACAACCCAAACCAATAAGGAAGATATTCAAGTTTGTGGATTTTGAAAGCGGTAAACATGTTGGTAACGCAACGCTTGAGCGGATCAACCTTACTGAACATTCCGCCGCAATAGCATGCGTAATAATAGGCGACCAGGAATACAGAGGGAAGGGGATATGTGAAATAATTATGCAAAGCGTAATTCAGTTTGCATTTGATGAACTGGGGTTAACTAAACTCACGCTGAATGTATTCGATTTTAACTCGCCTGCGATAAAATGTTATGAAAAGGCAGGCTTCAAAATTGTAGACAGAAACGAGGTGAATTATCTGGATAAGGATTATGTAAACATTAAAATGGAACTGAATAAAGCAATTACTAATTACTAATGACTAATTACAAAAACCAAATCTCTAAGCTCTAAATCCTAAATCCGAAACAATATCGAATATCGAAATTCGAAAGAAAACAAATTATTTACTGCCAATTTTTATCTCAAACAATAATATGCCAGCCAAAAGACGAAAAATTTCTCTACGCCTGAAGGATTATGATTACTCGGCTTCCAACGCTTATTTTATCACACTTCATCTGCATGATTGTAATATTGACATGGGAAAAATTGAAAATAATTCCGTTGACCTGAATGAAACAGGTAAGTTGATGGAAAAATGGTGGCTAGAAATTCCAAAGAAATTTAAGACGGTAATTCATGATCAATATAAAATAATGCCTACCCATTTACATGGAATAATAATGTTATTTAATGATCCTTTTTGGAATTTAAATGCATCTTCTGTAGGGGCGGACCTATGTGTCCGCCCTAACATTAAGCAAATTATTCAATGGTTCAAAACTATGTCGACTAATGATTATATCAAAGGCGTGAAAGAGAATAGATTGAAGCCATTTAATAAGAAAATATGGCAAAGAAGTTTTTACGACAGAATAATAAGGAATGAAAAGGAATTCGAATTAATTCAGGAATATATTTTTTTCAATCCAATTAAATGGATTTGGGATAAGGAAGAATTTGAAAGATTATTAAAAGATATCGATAAGCCAAAGAATGGTTGAAACAAGAAACTCCTTTAAGCGGGCGGACACATAGGTCCGCCCCTACAGAAAAATTAAAAAGCGGACGAACCTGCCTGAAGCGGGCGGACACATAGGTCCGCCCCTACAGGTAAAATAAAAAAAGGCGGACATAAATCATCCGCCTAAGAAAAAAATATTATTTAAATTTCCTTACTTATTCAAAATCATTTTTCTTGTTTCGCTGAAATTAACAGATTCCATTCTGTAAAAATAAACTCCGCTTGAGAGGTTATTCGCGTGGAAGTCTGTACTGTAACTTCCGGCTTCCATGAAATTGTTTACCAATAATTCAACCTGGTTACCAAGCATATCGTACACAGTTAGCTTTACATTTCCCGATTTTGGAACGTCAAACTTAATGTTTGTTTCCGGATTAAACGGATTCGGATAATTCTGCTGTAATTTGTAATTCTTTGGAATTTCGTTTGAAATATTATTAACCGCAATAGGGTTTATATCAATAGCGCATGTCCAGGCCTGCATAGATCCGGTTTTTAAATCGAACCAAAAAGGATAGATCTTACCGTTTGACCATGAAATACCAATATAATCGCCGCCGTAAGTGCCCGCTCCCGGTTCATTTTGTACTTTCCAGCTGTGGTCGCTGGCTAAAACATCTGTGAAAGTAACGCCACCGTCAGTTGACCGTGAAAAAAATGTCTGGCAGGAATCTCCAACAGAAGGATAGTTTCTGTTATCATAATAACAGATATCCACATCTCCGTGCGGGTCAACAGTAATCGCAGGGAAGAATTGCACTTTCCCGTTGTTCAATGCATCCTGGTTTACTCTGACTCCGGTTGACCAGGTTGCTCCGCCATCTGAGGAGCTGTGCAAAACAATATCTACATCCGAACCGGCCGGGGCGAGATTTATCTGCGAAACTACAACATATAACCATCCGTTTCTTGGTCCGCCGCTTCTATCGACCGCAATTCTCGGAAAACTGTTTACCCTGAAATTCCAGCCATTAAACATCTGGGCTCTGATCCCGTTCATATCAAAAGCATTTTCTGTGACCGTCCAGTTCACGCCGCCGTTAGTGGATTTCGCAAAGCCAAGGTAATCTTCTATTAAGCTGCCGTTTGTAACGGATGCCCAGCAGACATAGACCTCGCCGCCCGGGCCTATGGTTATATCGGCTCCCTGGGAATAATGATTTGCCAGAGGTGAATTGATCTGCGATGGCGCAGACCACGTCGTTCCTCCATTGGTTGTATATGCCACAAATATTGGAGAAACCGCTAATGCAAAGTTAGTCCAAACAGTGTAAGTTCTGCCGTAGTATGCGCTGGATGGCACATCATCGCTTGCTGAAAAATTTTTATCTGAATTTTGGCTTGTTATTACCACGTTTGGCAGCCATGTGGCTCCGTTATTTGTGGATGTCGCAGAATTCATTGTTGTATTGGCTGCATTATTTGTATTGAGAGTGGTTATTATAAGTCTTCCGTCTTTGTCAATTGTTGGCGCCGGATCGCTGGTTAGATAACTGAAAGCCGGAATAACATCGCTGCCGGACCACGTAACTCCTCCGTCAGTTGTAATATATTCAGCCTGACCGAATTGTGAACCTACTGTGGTATTTGCTGAGCCAAACATTAACAACGGATGCGCATAACTTCTTACAAGTATAACTTCATCCTGCTGATGAGTGTTGGGAAGGACCCTGAAACTCGGCCCAACCGAAAGGACGCCATCCTTAGTGTAATAAACTTTTGTTGTATGATTATAATTTTCCCAATGATAATTGTTACCGGGTAATTCGGAATAATTCCCGACCTGAGGTTTTGGCATGCTGCGGGAATCCCGGCTCCATTTTTCCTGAGCGGATATTGTTGAAACAAGACCTATAAGAATAATAAAAATGAAAACCTTCTTCATAATATTAGTTAGATTTAGAATTTTGACTATTGGCATATAACATAATGGAACTTTTGTAAACTAACAATATTTAAAAAATAACTGAAACACGTTACTTTAAAATATTATCGAAATAGTCTTATTCCATTTTGAGAAAGCAATTTTAACAGTACTTAAATCAGATATTATTGACATCAAAAATATATTTATCTAAATTGTTGTAACCTTATGAGAATTTCTGCACACTTACGCAAATCTCATAATTCAATGTAATATTTTGTAAACAATTGAACGATGCTTCATTCATCCTGAATACTAAGTGATGATACTAAAAGTTTTCACGAGATATATGCATTTCCCAACCATTAGCAATAATAAATTTATAATAGAAAGGAGGAAAATTATAAATAATATAAAAAGCTGATTCTAGCGTCAATACGTTGTATTTTTTTAGATGTATCAAAAGTCACAAAAAAATAACTTTAACCAATATTCTTAAAATTTACTAAAAGGAGCGCTATTATGAAAAAATTTATCTTTATTGTTGCAGTATTATTTTCAATATGTAATCAAAGCTTTTCGCAAAATTGGATTTATGACTTGAGCCCCGCAACTTACAGTATGTCGCCAACGAGCGCTGACGGAATAACCCATATGAAAATTAAGGGAGGATTTATTTATGTTACCGGATACAGTCATGATGGTTCAACTAATGCAATTGTGACTATAAAATATAATTCAAATCTTCAGCAAGTATGGAGATTGCCTGCTGTTTATTCTACGTCGAATAGTTTGACGCCTAATGGAATTGACGTCGACAATGCGGGAAATGTATTTGTAACTGGCACACAATCTAACGGAGCTGACAATGATATCATAATACTCGGATACAATTCAGACGGCTCCATAAGGTCAGGTTGGCCTGTAATTTATAATGGCGGCGGAAACGACGAAGCAGGCGCAATTGGAGTTGACGATAACTCAAACATATATGTCACCGGAGGGAGTCTTGATACAAGAAGAGCGCCTTATTATTTTAAAATTACTACGCTAAGTTATAATTCTAACGGCGTTATAAGAACAGGTTGGCCTAACTGGTTTGTTAATCCGTTTTTTCCTAATAATCCTGATGGGAAAGCATGGGCAATATCGGTAGATAACATACAATCACCCCCACACATCCTCAAAATGGTATATATGTTGCTGGATGGTATCGAAATGTTGATCCAAATAATAATGATTGGCTTCATGACGCAGAAATTGTCCATTATAATTTCGATGGAAGTTTTTCTGATCCGCAGGGCTACGACGAAGTGCATTACGGATGCGCTACGCCGCTTTTAGGAGAGGATTGGGCAAATGCTGTAATTGCAAGTCCTATAGGAGATGTATATGCAACGGGAACCAAGTGGTGCGCAGAAGAACCATTTCTAACTTATCAACATGAGTTCTTTACTTTTAGAAGTTACTGGGTTAAAAATCCGGACGGCAGCGGCTGGCATTACAAACTTGATGATTTTGAAGGATCATATTGCGACAATTCCCGCTATTGGACGCTCGGAACGCCGAATCCAGCAGAGAACGGCGGTAACGCAATTGCTTTGGATAATCAGAATTTTGCGTACTCAACCGGACATATTCAAAAACAATTCCGAAATGGAATCTTGATTGATCAAGACTATGGTACTTTTAAGTATGACTTTAATGGAAATAAAGTATGGATGGGAGATTTTGATTCATCCCCTCCCACAGTTCAAGTTAATGACTTCGCAAGATCTATTACGATAATCGGTAATCAGATTTTTGTCACCGGAATGGCAGGTGATTCAGGCTCATCTAACATTGTTACAATTGAATACTCAGCTTCAACAGGTTCGCCTGTCTGCTTAGCAAATTTTGATGGTTCGTCTCAAATCGGCGATAGAGGCGCTGCAATCGGAACAGATGGAACGTTCATTTATGTTGCGGGGGTAACTAATGAACTTGCAACTTCTTCAAATCATTCAGATTTCATATTGCTTAGGTATACTCCCAACAATTGTCAAAATGGAGATAAAAATCCCCATCAAAACGTCAGCAATTTTTTGACAATTCCACAAACTTTTGAACTCAGTCAAAACTACCCTAATCCATTTAATCCATCAACGGTTATAAAATATGCATTGCCAGAGCCTGCAAACTTATCGATGAAGGTCTACAATGTTTTGGGTCAAAAGGTAATGGATTTCGGAGTAAAATATTTGGATGCGGGTTATTATTCTGAAACAATTGACGGATCGAATTTAGCCTCAGGAATTTACATTTATGCTATCGAAGCAAAAGACGCAAAAAACAATAATGTCATTTTCACAACTGCGAAGAAGATGTTACTAATAAAGTAAAAGTTAAAGAAAAAGATTAATTTCAAGCAGATATGGCTGTTTCTTGAAAAAGGGGCAGCCATTTTCTTTAATAATAATATTTTAATCCTTAATAAAATCCCGGTTTGGAAGAGCTTCTATAAAGTATCTGCCGTATCTTGCCGTCAGGATTCTTCTGTCGAGAATAACGATTATTCCTTTGTCAGTTTTATTGCGGATAAGCCGTCCCATTCCCTGACGGAATTTAAGTATGGCGGAGGGCAATGAATAATTGTAAAATGGATTCCCGCCGTTTGCCTGGATCATTTCCATTTTCGCTTCAACTATCGGCTGGTCGGGAGTCTCGAACGGCAGGCGGGTTATGATAACGTTCCTTAAGCTTTCGCCCGGCACGTCAACGCCCATCCAGAAACTATCAACGCCAAGCAGAACCGAATTTGTATCGTCTTTAAAAGATCTCAATAAGTTATTTGAAGTCAAACCCTCGCCCTGGGTAAACACTTTTATTCCGCTGCCGGCAAGCTTCTCGTTAAGCGAGTAGCTAAGTTTGTTCATCACTTTAAAATTTGTGCACAGCACCAGGACTCCGCCGCCGGTTTTTAAAATATATTCATAAACTTTTTCTTTAAGGACGGTCTCATACGGCGAATCGGCAAACGCATCGCCATACGCGCCGGAATTCTTTTGCGACGGTTCCGGCATGGATTCATTTATGTGAACCTCAATTTGTTCATTCAGATCAAAGGGCGAATCAAGCACGCAGGTTTTAACGTTTTCGGCCCCTATTGAGGATTGAAAAAACTCCATGCTGTCGCCGATCGTCAGGGTGGCGGACGTCATTAAGCAAAGCCTGTTCTCGTTAAATACATTTGTACGGAAGAACTCAGCCATATCTATCGGCGAGAACTTGAGCGAAATATTTTTCCTTGCCCTGCCTGAAAATTCCACCCAATACACATGCTGTTCTTTTCTCTGAAGCATGAAATTGCGGATGTTTTCTTTAAAGAAAAGGAACTTTAACCCGAAATTCTTTATTTCATTTTCTTCGTTAGTATTACCTGCTGTCTGCGCCGATCTCTTTATTTCTTTTATAAGTTCATCAAGTACTTCCGTGAATGATATATCGATATTTACCGGCTCAAGCATTCTTACTTCGGAACTTGCGGCTTTGCTTTTGTAATGCTCTCTTACATATCGCTGAACTTCGCCGAAGAAGAAATCGTTTTCATCAATTAGTTTCCTAACCAGCCGGTGAATGCCCGGGTAATTGGCATTTGAGTAAAATCCTTTTTTTGATCTTGGATTATACATCCTGTTTAGCCAATACCGTATCTGCTCTCTTGAAACGCTTTCAGAAATATTCTCAGCTGCAACGCGTTCTATAGAGTGACACTCATCGAATATCACAAAATCATCGGCAAAGATAAATCCCGGCTGGTTCATAGATGAAATGCCGAATAAAGTAAACAGCAGCGCGTGATTAACTATCACAAGGTCGGCTTCTTTCACTCTTTGTTTTGCTCTCTGGAAAAAACAGCTCGCTGCGTTAGCGCCGCTTCCATACCCGCCCGGCGGCATGCATGAACGGGATGTACAAATACCTTCTTCCGCATAGATAGATTCCCAAACCGAATGGAAAGCGTGGTCCTTTGAAAGAAAATCAAGGTCCTGCAATTCGCCGCGGTCATTTTTCTGAACAAAGTCATATATCTTATGAAGCAGTTCCTGTTCATCATCCATGAACAAACTTGATTTTTTCAGCAATGCGGCGTTCAGCCTGTTTGAGCAGATGTAGTTTCTTCTGCCTTTGAGTATCTCAAATTTGAAATCAATTCCAAGAAGGTCTTTAATAAAAGGAATGTCTTTTTTGCTTAGCTGTTCCTGCAGGTTTATTGTCCTTGTCGAAATTATCGCTTTACGTTTATTCTCTTTGGCAAATAATATTGCGGGTACCAGATACGCGTAGGATTTACCTGTGCCTGTGGGCGCTTCAATTATCTGGTGGCTTCCGCTTTGAAGCTGTTGTGCGACATCCAGCGCCATTTGCTGCTGCTGTTGGCGATATTCAAATCCTTCGGAGCTTGATAAGAGTCCCTTAGATGAGAAAATTTCTTTTATTTGATCTGTGAATACTGACAAAATTATTTGGTCCCGTTCCCCTGCCTGCTGCAGGCAGGCGCGAAGCGGGAAATCAGATTATTAAAACGATTAATCATTATTGATCTTTAAGAATACAAATATAGTTTTAACTATGGTTTTATTAAATGCAAGATTTATGGATGTTAGCGATAAATTTCCGGATACCGGCCGGCGTCAACTTGGCGGGGCTATAAGTTAGTGGCGTCAGGTCTTTCGACCTGACGCGTGTCAGGAGGAAACTCCTGACACCACACTTTCAAATGTTATTAAATGCAAGATTTATGGATGTTAGTGATAACACCAACAACGGCAGGCATTCCGTGTAAACCAGGTAGTTTCCACCTCTCCGACGCCATGGCGCCGACCCCTCCTGTTAGGAGGGGATGAAAAAAATGAGGCGTACATTCAGTAATTATTTTTCTTTACCTGTTCCGGTATCTCTGTAAGGCGGGTCAAAGATCTTTATCGGCGGTTCGGATAAATCTAATTTCTGCTGTTCTATTCTCATTTTATCGCTCACTTTCACAGCTTCTGTATATGCGTCATCATACGATTTGCCCTGCCCGATCAGCTCTCGTTCTTTCATTTCAAGCGCAATAGAATATTCAGTTTCTTCGCAGGTCACCTGCCCGTCTATCCATATCTCACCATTCGGGATGAAATGATATGCCTTATCATTGCCGCTGAATCCGAAATCAGGATAAATATCTCTTCTTACAACATAGCCATCAACTACCCAGACCTTAACCCCGTTTCTTTCACCGAGAGGAATACGATAAACATTTTTTAGCTTAATCAAATCCGGCAGGCTTTCTATTTCCTGCGTTGAATCAAAATCAATAGGGGATACCGTAGGCAGGCTCGCTTCATGCTCCGCGCAGATTTTTTGCCAGCCGGTTCTCATAACAACTTCAATCGCTAATGATGAATCGTGCGCGTCATAATAAGTCATGCCAAGCTTAGCCATTAAGTTGCGTTCGTTCAATTCATGGGCAAGAGTAGTTTCAAATTCCTCAGCTGATATTGAATTATCAATCCAAATTTCTTTTTCAGGCACAAACGGATAGCGCTGGTTGTTGCCTCCGTAAACAAACTCATTGAAAATATTTTTTCGGATAACGGCTCCATCAACTATCCAGATTTTAAAGCCGTCTTTTTCGCCCCAAAAGTACCTGTAAACCCCGGACGTATCATTCGTGATATTCTCGTTTTTGACCTTGTCAACCGGTTCATGCCTTTGGCAAGCCAGTGAAACAAAAATCAAAAATAAAATAAAAAACAGCCTTTTTTGCATTATTTTAAACATTTCCGGAACAAATATGGCGCTTTGAGATTACAAATAACAGGTAGTTATTATTTTTTCATAGATTGATTGAAATTAAAAAATTAAGTTTGATGATATGCACCTGATAGATCTTGTAAAGAAGTTCAGAAAAGAAATCACGATCGCCGTTGGACTGGTTATTCTCGAGAATATAGCCTGGATAATAGAGCCTACTTTGTTTGGTTATGTGATTGACGCCGTAATTGATAAGTCAGTCGACCCTGAGACCTCGTTTTTCACGCCGCTGCTTTATTGGAGCATTACATTTGTAATAAATTCCGGCGCCGGAACATTCAGAAGATATATAGACCCCAGAATATTCCTGAACATTTTTACAAGCCTTGCCACTGATGTTGCTAAGACCTCCATTCAGCAGGACCTATCAGTTTCCAAGACAGCTGCGCGCGCCGAACTTTCTTACCAGTACATCGGATTTTTAGAATACAGGATGCCGGAAATTATCGAACACATTATCGCGATTTCCGGAGCTATAATAGCTATGTATTTATTTGACTGGCGAATTGCGTTAACCTGCATGTTCATTATTCTTCCGCTTTATCTTATGAGCAGGCTGTATAATCAAAGGGTGCTTGCCCTGCAGCGGGAACTGCACGACGGTTACGAAGACGTGTTCGAAGTTTTTTCAAGGCGCGATCCTGAATATGTAAGAGAATATTATAAAAAACTTGCGCAGCCGCAAAGACATATCGCAAACTGGGGAGCGTTTAATTTCGGAATGGTGAGAGTAGCTCTTCTGGTCATATTTCTTGTAGTGCTTTATATAGCAATTGACCTTGATGATTTCAGCGCTGGCGAGCTCTATTCAATAGTAGCTTATCTGTGGACATTTGTTACATCGACCGAGTACCTGCCGGAATTGATGGAAAGCTGGACATCGCTTAAGGATATTTCGAGAAGGCTAAAATCCGAAGACATTGCAACAATTACTAATGACTAATTACTAATGAGCAATGAAAAATGATGTACAAATCACCAACAACCCTTTTGCCTTTGTTGGCCTGCCAAAGCAATGACACAGACTGGTTATCACCCGAAAAAAAAATAAAATTATAAAAATTAGTAATTAGTCTTTAGTAATTAGTCCCACAAGCGGGATCCCCGCCTGCGCGGGGACAAGTTTCGATTCGACAGAGCCGAATCTCAATAATTAGTAATTATTACTTCAATGGGACTGTAAAATAAAATTCGCTGCCTTTGCCGGGTTCGCTTTTGGCCCAAATTCTGCCGCCGTGCGCTTCTACAAACTCTTTTGCGATAGCTAGTCCAAGCCCAACACCTTTATTCTGTGTCTCCAAATTTGATGACTTTACTTGTACAAACTTATCGAATATTCTGCTTATAAATTCCGGTTTTATACCAACGCCGTTATCTTTAACGCAGAACTGAATATCGTTATTGTTCTTTTTTACAATTAGATCAATTGACCCCTCAGATTTAGAATATCTTATAGCGTTTCCCAGCAGGTTTATCAGCACCCATGCAATTTTGTTCGCATCCACGTTAAGCTTGGGCAAATCCGGTTCAATATTCATTTCGAAATTTATCCCGCTCTGTTCAAACTGCATAAGCATAGGCGTAACGGCTGAATCAACAATATCATCTATCGAGAGGCTCTGGTATTTGTAGATCTCACCGCCTGATTCAAGCTTCGAGAGGTTCAGCAATTCGCTTACCATCTTGAGCAATCGTTTCACTTCTTCTTTCATCGAGTCGGTGATTTTCTTCTGTTCAGAGTTAAGCTCGCCCATTCTTTTATCCTGAAGGAGCCGCAGGCTCATATTCATCGCCGCCAGGGGCGTTTTAAGCTCGTGCGATACCGTTGCTATAAACCCGCTTTTTATTTCATCAAGTTCTTTGAAACCCGTTACGTTTTTAAGAACTATTATTATTCCGAGAACTTTACTCTTGTCAATTTCATCATATACCCTGTTAATTTCTTTCAGGTAAAATTCTTCGCGGTCCTTGAATACAATTCTGAGATAATTCAGCTTATCAGACTCGCCGTTTTTACTATCTTTGTCGATATCTTTAATGAGATTTTCAATCAGGTTATTTTCTTTCGCTTTCTCGAAGATATTTTTACCCATTAACTCAGATTCGGCTGAGCCTAATAGCTCGGCCCCGACATTATTAACAAGCACAATATTTTTATTTTCATCGGTAACAATAATACCATCCCGCATGTTTTCCACAATTGCTTCCGCCCGTTTCCTTGCGGCAATAGCCTGTTCGATATTTGATTTTTCATACTCGCCCAGCTTTTCAGCCATCCTGTTGAACGATGCCGCCAGTTCGCCCAGCTCGTTGCCGGATTTAACATCAAGCCTTTCGGAATATTTCTTCTCGGAAATAGCTTCAACTTTCTTTGTCAGTTCAAGTATCGGGTTTATTACGTTGCCGGGAATTTTTACCAGCGCTATTATAACTATTAATATCGAAGCGGCTGCGATTACGAGCATCCAGATCTCAGTATTTTTTGATATCTTTACAGACAGCTCGCTCTTTTTAAGCATGGCATTTTCGTTCAACTTAAGAAGCGCGTAGCACTTAGTCTTCACTACGCGGTACTGCGGCATCAATTCCAAATAATACATGTCTGTGAACTTAGTCGAATCCTTTTCATCAGCCATGAGTATATATTTGACGTATTCAGTCTTAAGGCCGTTAAGCAGCTCGCCTTCTCCCGGTTCAGTTACATTCCCAAGCGCAGTGTCAAGATATTTATTGAAGCTGTCTTTTGCTTCTTCATAGTCATGGGTTGATAGGCTTCGGTCTATTTCTCGTTTCGAAAGACGCAATGCGCGGGAGTTGTCTATTTTATCCAGGTTATCTATAAGGTGATTCGCCGCTTCAATGCTTAAGTAATTATCTTTTAAAATACGCTCGGATGCGTTATTCAATCTGTTTATAAAATAGATGCTAAAGCCGCTTAGCAAAACGACTATAAACGCCATAACAACGTACCCGAGCAATATCCACGATTTTAGTTTCATTATTTTATCTTAATTAATATCAAAATCCCTGGTAAAATTAAATGCCTGCTTTTTTGGTCCCGCTAAAGCGGGATTTCGTTCGGCATTCGCCGAACTCAAGAGGGTAAGAAAGTGAGATGAAAACATTATGTAACAATTTCCAGATCGCACTCTTTATCTTCAAGCTCTTCCATAAGCTTATTAATTATGTTTCCTTTGTAAAAATTCTTCAGTGAAAGTTTTTTTGATGGTTTCCCGACGACGATCTTTGTAATATCTTTTTCTTTTGCAAACTGCATTATTCCTTCGATCACGCTTGGCGCCATAATTTTTTCCGCTGCAGCTCCAAGCTCGGTCGCCATCTTAAAATTATTTATGAGATGCCGCTGCAATGCCAGATTCATATTCTCAAATGATTCTTTTTTAGTCTCAACGTACAATACAAACCAGTGAGCGTCAAGCCTGTCCGCGTTCCTGTAGCTGTTGCGGATAATTTTTTCATTCTGCTTATAGTTATCCCCGATACAAACAAGAATTCTTTCGGGCATCGAGCGCTCTGATTTAGGAACTTCAAATTCTATTTGCCTGCCCACCTGGTTGGCAACTTCTCTTAAAGCCAGCTCCCTGAGCTGAAGCAGGTGTTCTTTCTTAAAGAAGTTGGCGAGAGCTGTTTCAATTTTATCTTTCTTATAGATCTTTCCCGCTTTAAGCCTGGAAATCAGTTCATCAGCTGTTAAGTCAATGTTAACCACTTCATCGGCCAGCGCAATAATTTTATCGGGAACGGTTTCTTTTACTTCGATACCTGTAATTTCCTGCACGACGGGATTTAAGCTTTCTATATGCTGGATGTTGAGCGCGCTTATTACGCTAATGCCGTTGTATAAAAGTTCTTCAACGTCCATGTATCGTTTCTCGTGTTTGCTGCCCGGAATATTTGTGTGCGCAAGTTCATCTACAACAACCGCTTCGGGCCGTATCTTCAGAACTTTTTCAAGGTCAAATTCATCGAGTTCTTTTCCTTTGTAAAATATAACTTTCCGGGGAATAATAGTAAGACCCTGCAGCAATCTTTCCGTTTCGACTCTCCCATGAGTTTCTATGTATCCTATCACAATATCAATATCGTTGTTGAGCAAATCATGCGCCTCAAGAAGCATCCTGTAGCTCTTGCCTACGCCTGCCGCCAGTCCGATATAAATTTTAAATTTACCGGTTCGCGATTTCTTCACCATTTCAAGAAATCTTGCAGCTTCGGGATTGATATTTATTTCTTTTTCAGCCAATTCTTATAAATACAAAAATTATTGCCTAAAAATCTGTCGCTGTAGTTGGTCTTTTTGTCGTTGTTGGTCTTATGACCAACAACAATTCTATGCGCTAAATGACTATCCTTATTCTAAAATGGTTGCTGGTGATAACGCCAGCAACGGCGGCTTTTCAGCCAATTATCTAAAATACAAAACTCCTGCCTAAAAATAAGCAGGAGTTTTATATTTTTTTATACTTAAATTCTTACACGTATTAAGTTTTCAAACATAATTCATATTTTATATTCTAAACAGAACAGCGAAAATAATCCGCGATTCTACTCTGACTAAATCAGGCCTCCAATCCGGCGGTAACGGCGTAGTTGTATACCCGTTGGGGGAAGTGACTCCGCCCGGGCCGGCAAAATACGGAACGCTTGCTTCACGGTGAACAAACTCTAATCTCACCGTCAGGCTTTGGTTTGGCATCCAGTCAAAGTTAGTTGATGCATCCCACGCTGAGAATTTATCTCCCGGGTTTGCGCTGAAAGGAAACGCGCCTTCTGTTTGTGTGGGATTATTTGGATTAGGCAACGGGCTTGCCTGTCCTGTCGGATATAATACTAAGTAACGTCCGGGGTTTGTCATAGCCCCGCCGCCAAATGTCCACGCAAATTTATTTTTCCCAAACCATATGCGGTTATAAAACATTCCGCTAGCAAAATACTGGGCAGGTCCCTGGGTTGAATCGCCGTCAGAAAATCCATTTACTCCGCCGCCTTTTTCAAAACCGATATCGCCTGTAAGCGAAAACGCCATCATGCTTATTCCGTTTGAGAGCGGTTTATGATAATACCGCACCAGAAAACTGTTATCTGAGTGGAATCTTTTTCTGTCCGGTAAGCCGCCGGCGTCAGTTCCGTAATAATCATTGGTTAATAATTTTACGTTACTGTTTGGCATCCATGTTATATTAAAGCCAACGCCCGGCATACTATTGAATTTACCATAACTCTGCCAGCCGTTTATGATCCACGGTTCAATTTTCAAATGTTTTGACGGAAATATCTGGACACGTACCCCGTTAAAGAACCAAGGAGTGTTATCTGACGTATAAGACGCCTGGTACTCCCAGTTTTCGGGCTGATAGTATGAGTTCAATCCAATGTATGACATGAACATACCCGCATCAACGTTGATGCCATACCATTTTTTGAAATGGTACCCTGCATACGCTTCGCTGAGATAGCGGTATACGTTTGCCAGTTGATATTGCCCACGGTACGGGCTTAGATCGTTACGGGGAATTACAATAGACCGCATTCCGAACTGCGTCATAACCCTGGCCCTTGCGTTCCCATATGTAAAGTCACCTCCAAAATGCAATGCCTGGAGCTGAATTTCATTGTCTCTTGCGAGCGCAGTTGAACCTACTACGGTATTATCGTTCGGGTTATTAAAAGAATAAGTATAACTTACATCCATCATAATGCTGGGAGTAAAGAATTTCATGTCGCTGAATGCGGACGAATCCCTGCGGTCGCTTCCGTTTTGCCAGGTTTGGTCGATACCTTCAAACGGTTCTCCGTATTGCTGCGCAAATGCAGAACCGATATTCACTAACAGTAAGCCGGCAGTTGCCAGCGCCATTAAAAACATTGTAGACTTTTTCTTTTTTATCATTTGTCTATCTATACAAACGTTCATTGTAAATTCCTTTTATTTAGTTTTCTCTTTCTAATTTTATTTATTTTTAATTTTAATCTGTCTGCGATCTCCTGTTTCAGAACGAATACATTTGGTTCCACCTCATCAAACAATCTTGTTAATTTTCTTCTTTTATAGTTTTCCCAAAGCCAAAGAACTTTCTTGAATACGTTCATTTTATCAGATTGATCAAAAGTTCCGTTGCGATCTAATATTTGTGAATGTCCGTACGTCATTTTAGTTTATCTAATGCAATGTTAAGCTTTAATACGTTAATTTTTTCTATTCCAAAAAAGCCAAGCAGAGGTTTTTCTGTGAATTGCTCTACAAGCTCTCTCAGTTTCGCCTGCGGGATTTTTCTGACTGATGAAATTCTTGGAATCTGAATATTAGCCGCTTGCAGAGAAATATTCGGGTCAATACCGCTTCCTGATGCTGTAACCAGATCAGAGGGGATATCTTCTTTCCTTATACCCGGATTTTTCATCATAAAAGTATCTATTCTTCCCTGTACTGTCGCAAGATAATCCGGATTGGTGGGCCCCAAATTTGAGCCGCCGCTTCCGGCAGCGTTATAACCCACAGCTGAGGGGCGTCCCCAGAAATATTTATCATCCGTAAAGCTTTGGCCTATGTTTTCAAACCCGAGAACTTTTCCGTTTTCAATAATAGGGGAGCCTTCTGATTTGTTTGGCATAAGCTGTCCTATTCCCCAAATGAGCAACGGGAATCCGAATCCAAACATTAAAATTGTAATAACTGTGAGTATTATTGATTGTTTCAGATATTTTAACATGTTATATAACTCCTATCAAAGTTAAAATTACGTCGATGATCTTTATGCCGATAAAAGGAACAATAATTCCGCCAAGGCCGTAAATCAAAATGTTTCTGGCTAATAATTTTTCCGCGCCAATTGGTTTGTAAACAACCCCTCTTAAAGCAAGCGGTATCAGCATCGGGATGATTATCGCGTTAAAGATGATCGCCGATAATATTGCCGATTGCGGGCTTGTTAAATGCATTATGTTCAACGCCTGCAGAGGAGGTATGGATGTAATGAACAGCGCCGGCACAATTGCAAAATATTTTGCAACGTCGTTGGCGATTGAAAACGTAGTAATAGCTCCCCTGGTTATTAATAGTTGTTTTCCTATCTCAACTATTTCAATAAGTTTTGTCGGATCGTTATCCAGGTCAACCATATTGCCGGCTTCTTTGGCCGCCTGCGTGCCTGAATTCATAGATACGCCTACATCAGCCTGTGCAAGCGCCGGGGCGTCGTTTGTTCCGTCGCCCATCATCGCGACAAGCTTTCCGTGTCTTTGTTCTTCTAATATATAATTCATTTTATCTTCAGGCTTTGCCTCTGCGATAAAATCATCCACTCCGGCAACACCTGCTATATATTTTGCGGTCAGCGGATTATCGCCGGTAACCATAACTGTCTTAACTCCCATTTTGCGGAGCCTTACAAATCTTTCCTGTATGCCGGTCTTAATAATATCTTCAAGCTGGATAACGCCCGCAGCTTTTCCGTTGATAGCAAGCGCAAGGGGAGTGCCGCCGTCTTCCGAAATTTTCTTAACAAGTATTTCCATGTTTTCAGGAACTTTGTTGTTGCTTGATTCAATTAGTTTCCTGATAACATCAAAAGAACCTTTTCTTACCTGCATGCCGTCTTTTGTATCAATGCCGCTCATTCTTGTCTGCGCGCTGAATTTAAAAAATGCATCGTCTTTATGTTCGTCGGCATTTACAGTCACCCCAAGCTTTCCGGCGAGCTCTATTATTGATTTTCCTTCCGGCGTTTCATCTGAGAGCGAACTGATAGCGCAATACTTAATGAATTTACTTTCTTCCATACCGTTTACGTTATACAGCTTTGTCGCTTTCCTGTTGCCTATTGTTATAGTTCCCGTTTTATCAAGCAGCAATGTATCAACGTCGCCTGCAGTTTCAACGGCTTTGCCCGATTTAGAAATTACATTTGCCCTTAACGCTCTATCCATTCCTGCAATACCGATAGCAGAAAGCAATCCGCCGATAGTGGTAGGAATTAAGCAGACGAACAACGAAACAAGCGAAGCGATAGCGATAGGCGTGTTAGCATAAGAGCCAAACGGCTGCAGTGTAACTGTTACTATTAAAAACATTATTGTAAATCCTGCAAGCAAAATTGTTAAAGCAATCTCGTTGGGAGATTTCTGTCTTTTAGCTCCCTCAACAAGCATTATCATTTTGTCAAGGAACGATTCGCCTTTTTCCGTTGTAACTTCAACTTTGATATGGTCAGAGAGAACTTTCGTTCCGCCTGTTACGCCGGAGCGGTCGCCGCCAGCTTCCCTGATAACGGGAGCAGACTCGCCAGTGATTGCCGATTCATCTATAGAAGCGACCCCTTCGATTATTTCTCCGTCGGTCGCGATGATTTCGTTGACATTAACTAATATTATGTCGCCTTTTTTCAAATCTGATGACATAATTTTTTTGTAAGAACCATCAGCCTGCAATACGTTTGCGGGGGTATCCTGCCTGGTTTTTCTGAGCGACTCAGCCTGTGCCTTGCCTCTTGCCTCGGCAACCGCCTCAGCAAAGTTCGCGAATAATACCGTAACAAAAAGAATAATTGTTATCAGTAAGTTGTAACCAACGCTTCCCTGAACCGGGTCAGGCTTGAAAGCGAGAATTACAGTCAGAACCGTCATTATCACTGTGCCAATTTCAACTGTGAACATGACCGGGTTTTTCATCATTAAAGCAGGATTCAGCTTTACGAATGATTCTTTAAACGCCGTTAAAAGAATATCTTTCTGTAGTAATTTATTTCCTGTTCTCGGATGTTTTGACATTTTTGTTTTATTATACTTTTTTTATAAGACCGGGCAGGTTTTATTCAGGTCTTATTTTGGTTAAAACCTGCCGGCCTATGAGGAAAAATTATTATTTTATCATTGTTAAATGTTCGGCAATCGGTCCAAGAGCAAGTCCCGGGAAGAACAACAAAGCGCCCAGTATTACCACGACCGAAAACAGAACTACGCCGAATATCAGCGAATCAGTTTTCATAGAACCTGCTGATTCCGGAATATATTTTTTTCTTGACAGGTAACCTGCAATTGCTATTGGTCCAATTATCGGAATAAATCTTCCAAGCAGCATCACTGCTCCGCAGGATATATTCCAGAATTGAGAAATAGTATCTCCCAATCCTTCGAATCCTGAGCCGTTATTTGCGGCTGATGAAGTAAACTCGTAGAACATCTCAGAGAATCCATGGAATGAAGGATTATTCAGCCATTTCAAAAAGTCTGACGCATTTGGCGTTGCAACCCAAACATAACATGCTATTGCTGTTCCACTTAATATTATCAGCGGATGTGTAAGAGCAACCATTATAGCAATTTTAACTTCCTTTGCTTCAATTTTTTTACCCATAAATTCCGGCGTTCTTCCTACCATTAGGCCTGAAATGAACACTGCAAGAATTATGAATACGAACTTATTAACAAACCCCACTCCTACACCGCCGAAGAACGCGTTTAGCTGCATGCCCAGCATGGCCATCATTCCCGATAGCGGCATAGAGCTATCGTGCATTGAGTTAACCGAACCGTTCGATGTATTTGTGGTTACAATTTCCCAAAATGCCGAGCTCACAGAGCCGATTCGCACTTCTTTGCCTTCCATATTTCCCATTGGCTGGCTGATGCCCATTTCCTGAATTTTGGGATTACCATTCATTTCATAATAAATGGTTGGAATTTGCAGGCAAAGATAGCCGGCTGTCATAACGCCAAGTATCACGTATGCAAGTTTTTTCCGTTCTGTGTAATATCCGAATGCGAAGATCATGCCAAACGGAATAATTAGAATTGACATGACTTCAACCGTGTTTGTAAGGAAGCTTGGATTCTCAAACGGGTGCGCTGAATTTGCGCCAAAGAATCCGCCTCCGTTTGTGCCAAGTTGTTTTATCGATACAATTGCTGCCACCGGGCCTCTTGCAACATTTACGGTATCGCCCTGAAGCGTAATTACATTTTCCGCTCCTTTAAAGGTCATTGGAGTTGAATTTAATAACAATATTACCGCAACTACAAAAGAAAGCGGCAATAAAATTCTAGTACACGACTTTAATAGCAGGTCGTAAAAATTGCCGAGATTTGAAGCTGATCTATTAACAAGACCTTTGAAAAGAAGCGCAACCACAGCAATACCTGTTCCGGCAGATACAAACTGCAAAAAACAAATAACAACCATCTGCGATAAATAAGACAGGGCAGATTCGCCGGAATAGTGCTGCAGGTTTGTGTTTGTAACAAAACTGACGGCGGTGTTAAATGCCTGCGTCGGTTCCATAAACGTGATATTGTCAGGATTCCAGAAGAGTAAATGCTGGATACTGAAAATAAGCATCGCCCACAGAAACCAGATGAAGTTGATGGTTAGCATCGCCTTCATGTTCTGCTTCCAGTCCATTTCTTCATCAGGATTTATCCGCGAAATTTTAAAAATAAACAATTCCAGCGGCCTGAGAAAATCAAGAAAAGTCTTCTCGCCTTTAAAAACCTTGGAGATATATTTGCCAAGCGGAAAGCCAATCAGGCCGATGGCAATAAAAGTAAACGTTACAATTAGTATTTCATTCATAGAATTTTAACAACATTAAGTGATGTATACGAAATCATATTGATTTTTTTTTCCGATAAGAAACATTCTAAGCAAAATCCCGCTATCATCCGTTAAATGGATGACGCGGGTTTGGATCAACAACTTTTTGAAAAACTGATAAACCTAGAATTTTTCCGGTTTGATCAGCGCGTAAACTAAGTATACCATCATGAGTATACAGATAACAAACAAGATTGTCATATATAGAATTTAAATTTTGTCGCCAAGATTGACGAACAGAAAAAACATTCCGAAGAACAAAGCTCCGGAGAGAATCATTAATATTAAAACTGTATAATCCATGTTGATTTTTCCTTTGGTTAAAACCTCGATATGCATTAATAAAGCAAATAGCGTGCCAGAAGAAAATTGGCGTTTTTGTATAAATTTTGGTGATTATAAAAGGTTTTGGCGTATCAATTTGAGAGGAATTATCAATTTGAGAGGAATTGAATATGTAAGTTTTTGGTGTCCCAAACTAGAGTTTGGGACACAGGAAAAAAGTGTAGGGGCGGACCGGAGCCAGCCCCGCTCTCGATGCTGGTGTCCGCCCGCTTTAAAATTCAGCCCGCGTTCTAATGTGTGCGAATTAAATAAAGTGTTCCGTTATTGGGCCTAATATGAAGACAGGGAAAAAAGAGAGCGCGCTGAGAATTATGATCGCCACAAAAAGGAACATACCGAATGTAATTGTATCTATCCGCAGGCTGCCTCCGGATAAGGGAGCGAATTTTTTCCGGTACATCATGCCGGAAATTATTATAGAACCTGCAATAGGAATAAATCTGCCGCACAGCATAACAACGGCTGTAGTAAGGTTCCAGAAAACAGTATTATTTCCCAATCCGCTGAACTCAGAGCCATTGCCGGCCATCGAAGAAATATATTCGTAAAGCATTGTAGTAAATCCATGCGGTCCTTTGTTGGTTAGCCACTTTAATTCATCATTGCCAAAGCTGACGTATACGTAGCTTGCGATTGCGGCAAGCAGGACAGGAGTCATAAATAATAAAACATATACACAAATGGCGGCTTTCATTTCACCGGCGCCGATCTTTTTACCAAACATTTCAGGCGTTCTGCCTATCATAAGCGTTGCGATGAAAACCGCAATCAGCAGATATATAAACATATTTATCCAGCCGG
This sequence comes from uncultured Ignavibacteriales bacterium, assembly GCA_964568655.1. Classification (GTDB taxonomy): domain Bacteria; phylum Bacteroidota; class Ignavibacteria; order Tepidaquicellales; family OLB5; genus CAWFKW01. The sequence continues at coordinate 30,831 of CAZMRG010000012.1, forward strand.
TTCCAAGCCCCCCAAAAAAAGCGTCAACCTGCATCCCTATCAGCATGAATACTCCGCCCAGAGGCATATAACTATCATGCATGCCGGTTACTGTTCCTGCAGGTATAACCATATTCACGCCGGAATAAAACGCGGAGTAAAAGGCGCCGAATCTTAATTCTTTGCCTTCCATATTACCCGAGGAATTATCTATTCCCATCGCGGTAAGAGCATGGTTGCCTCCGGTTTCCTGAATTATTATTGGGATCGTTATTAACAGCAAACCCGCGAGCATAACAAAGAAGACAATTTTACTGAAACGTTTTGCATTAAGATAATTTCCGATGCAAAAAACAAATGCCATAGGCAATAACAATACTATTATGGTGTGAAGAATGAATGTGAAGAAGTTTGGATTTTCTAAAGGGTGGGCGTCGTTAGCTCCGAAGAATCCTCCGCCGTTAGAGCCCAACTCTTTTATGGGGATCATTGATGCAACAGGGCCGCTTGCTACCGTAACTGTATCGCCCTGCAAACTTGTGATGGTTTGTGGTCTGTCAAAGGTCATAGGCATACCCCCCGCGATGAAAAGTATAGCTGCCGCCAACGATAGCGGAAGCAGTACTCTTGTAAGCGACCGGGTGAAATCCTTATAAAAATTTCCGAGTTTTGCAGAGCTTCTGTTTGATAATCCTCTTACAACCGCCATGCCCGCGGCAAGACTTGTAGCCGCGCTCACAAATTGCAAAAATGTAAATACCGCCATTTGAGATAAATAAGTGGCGCCTGTTTCGCCGGAATAGTGCTGTAGGTTTGTGCTTGTTAAAAAACTGACCGCAGAATTAAGCGCAAGCGACCATTCCATTGAAGGGTTTCCGGCAGGATTCAGAAATAGCTTACCCTGGTATAGCAGAATGAGGAATCCCCAAATAAACCAAACGGAATTAATAATAAAAATGGCTGAAAGATATCGTTTCCAATTCATTCCAGCCATGCTGTTTATTCCGCAGATCCTATAAATGAAATTTTCCAGAGGTTCTAAAAAATCAAGAATAGTCTTTTCGTTCTTATAAACCTTACTAAGATATCTACCCAGCGGAACCGATAATAATATGGCCGCCAGAAGAATTAAAAAACTAATCAATGAATTTTGAAATATCATAGAGCCGTCGCTCTTCTGTTATACAGCATTACATTTTTACATCAAATTTGATGCCAAACTACATAAAATTAAATATGTTAACTACAGTCCTAAAATTGCATTTAATCAAATGCCTGACCATTTATAATTGTATCAAATTGAAAAAGTTTTATCAAATTGAGAAGAATTAGCAAAATGAGAAATTAGACCTCACCCCCGCCCGCCTATAGCGGGCTTCCCCCTCTCCCGAACGGACAGGTGGACTATTAGAAAAAATTGGATTTGAATGAAATAAAAACCCCCTTCATTGACAAGGAGGGGCAGGGGGTGGTCATACATTTTTTTAATTTTTTATTCTATTCCGTATTCTTTGAGTTTTCTGTAGAGCGTAGCGGCGCCGATGCCGAGCTTTTTTGCTGTAAGAGTTTTGTTTTTGTTTGTTTCGTTATATACTTTTAGAATATATTCTTTTTCCAGCTTATCCAGCGTTACATCTTTATCAAGCTCAAAGTCAGTATGGTTTTCGAAGTATTCTTCAGGAAGAAGATTGATAGTCAATGTGTCGCTATCGGTTAATATCATTGCGCGTTCAATTACGTTTTTAAGCTCCCGGATATTACCGGGCCATTCATATGATTTAAGCTTATCAATAAAATCAGCGGCAATCTTATTTACATTCTTTTTCAGCTTAGAGGAATTTTTAAGAAAATAATATGCAAGGTCCTCAATATCTTCTTTTCTTTCCCTGAGCGGGGGGAGAGAGATTGTGAATGAGTTCAGTCTATAAAACAAGTCTTTCCTGTAACACTCTTCATCAATTTCTTTTTCGAGGTCCTTATTTGTGGCTGAGATAATTCTTATATCAAGATCAATTTCTTTTGTGTCGCCAACCTTGTTGAATTTGTTTGTTTCAAGAAATCTCAGCAGCTTTGCCTGCGTTTCAAGGCTCATATCGCCCACTTCATCTAAAAATAATGTGCCGCCTGCCGCCTCTTCGAAAAAACCTTTTTTATCTTTTATAGCTCCTGTAAAAGCTCCTCTAACGTAACCGAATAATTCTGATTCCTGTAGATCCTTAGGTATCGCGCTGCAGTTGATCGCCACAAAGGGCATTTCTTTTCTGGCGCTGGTGGTATGAATTAAATGAGCAAAAAGCTCTTTCCCCGTTCCGGTTTCACCGCTAAGTAAAACAGTTGAATCTGTTACGGCGACTTTTTTAGCATGTTCAATTGCCTGCAGTACCAAAGGGGATTTCGTTATGATATTAATATTCAAAGCGCCGCCGTTTGCTCCGTTTTTCAATGTGCCGGGACGCTTTTGAATTGAAATCTTTTCTAGAGCGTTTTTTACGCTGAGTATTACATCGCTGCCATCGCCCCCCTTTACAATATAATCAAATGCGCCGTTTTTCATCGCGTTAACGCCGTCCTGAATATTTCCGTAAGCGGTGATTACAATAATTTCTATTCCCGGAAATTTAGTCTTGACTGATTTAACAAGAGAAACCCCGTTTGCATCAGGGAGTTTAACATCTGTAATTAAAATTGCATAAGAATTCTTTTCAAGCTTCGAACGTCCTTCGGTGGCGTTTTCGGCTGTATCTACTTTAAAGCCTTCGAGCCCAAGAATTTTGGCGAGCAAAAGCTTAATGTTCGGTTCGTCGTCTATAAGCAGAATTCGTTCATTCATCCTGGCAAAATAGCGCTAAATTAAGATTTAATGAATTCGAAAATTGTTAACATACCTTCATGAAAGATTTATTGTTAAATTTGTAGATTACATCTTATTCTAAGGAGGAATTAATGAAAATCGGGTTTATCGGGCTTGGCAGAATGGGCGGCAACATGGTTGAACGTCTGATTAAAGACGGGCATGAAGTTGTTGTATACAATTTAACGAAGCCTGAAATTGCGGAAGCAGTTAAAAAAGGGGCCATTGGGGCCGAATCTGTTGATGATTTGGCAAGCAAGCTCTCAGGCAGGAAAGCAGTCTGGATAATGGTGCCATCCGGAGCCCCTGTTGATGAAAATATTGATAAGCTTTTGAAAGCGATGAATAAGGGAGATATTATTATCGACGGCGGCAATTCATATTGGAAAGAAACTGTAATGCGCGGGAAGAAAATTTCCGAAAAAGGAATGTTTTATATTGATTGCGGTACGAGCGGCGGAATATGGGGATTGGATAACGGCTACAGCCTTATGACAGGCGGAAATAAGGAAGCTGTTGAGTTTGTTTATCCTGTTTTCAAATCGCTTGCGCCTCCGGGCGGGTACACTTATTGCGGCGAAAGCGGCGCGGGACATTTTGTTAAGATGGTGCATAATGGTATTGAATACGGTATGATGCAGTCTTTTGCCGAAGGATTTGAGATTCTGCAAAAGTCACCTTATAATATAGATGTAAAGGCTGTTGCAAGCGGATGGCAGTATGCAAGCGTTGTTCGTTCGTGGCTGCTCGAATTAGCAGTTCGCGCTTTTGAGCAGGATCCCGGATTGAAAGATATTAAAGGATATGTAGTAGATAGCGGCGAAGGTAAATGGACTGTTGAGGCAGCTTTAGAGCTTAACGTTCCGGCGCACATAATTACAAGTTCATTGTATAACAGGTTTCAGTCGCGTGATGAGGATTCATTTGCTAACAAAGTTCTGGCGGCGTTAAGAAACCAATTTGGCGGGCACCCCGTTGTAAAAGAATGA
>CAZMRG010000012.1:34749-43801 GCA_964568655.1 uncultured Ignavibacteriales bacterium
ATAATAGCGATATTCGGAGCTTCCGGCGATCTGACAAAGCGGATGTTATTGCCGGCCCTCTTTGAGTTATATAAACAAAAGCTTCTCCCGGAAAAATTTGCCGTGCTGGGTATAGCCCGTTCAGAATCATCAGACGACGGTTTCAGAAAAAATATGGCTGAAGCCATTAAAAGCGAAGCGAAAACGGTTGATGAAAAGCAGCTTGATGAATTTCTTAAGAAATTATATTATTTGAGCATTGATTTTAATTCTGTAGACGGGTTTAAGTCAGTTGCAAACAGGCTTGAAAATCTTGATAATACCTGCGGGAAGAACTGCAATTATATTTTTTATCTGGCAACGCCGCCGAATATGTTTGAAATTATCGCAGGTAACATCGGAAAAGCCGGGCTTAACAAAGCCGAGCATGGCTACAGAAGGATAGTAGTGGAAAAGCCGTTCGGTTATGATCTTGAATCTGCAAAAGTTTTGAACAGTAAGCTCCATTCAGTTTTTCAGGAAGATGAGATTTACCGTATTGACCATTATCTCGGCAAGGAAACCGTTCAGAATATTTTTGTTACCAGATTTTCAAACGGAATTTTTGAACCGATATGGAACAGGAATTATGTGCATCATGTGGAAATAACATCAGCAGAGAGTATCGGCGTTGAAAACAGGGGAGGGTACTATGACGGCGCAGGAGCCCTGAGAGATATGGTGCAGAATCATTTGATGCAGATAGTGGGCTTTATAGCTCTTGAGCCGCCTTCATCATTCGAGGCTAATGCCATAAGGAATGAGCAGCTTAAGGTACTGGAATCGCTCAGGCCGATGAAAGAGAAAGACGTTGAGAAGAATGTTATAAGGGGTCAGTACATGGCCTCTACTATAAAAGGCGAGAGAGTTAAAGGCTACAGGGAAGAAAGCCAGGTAAATCCTGATTCAAGGACCGCGACATTTGTTGCCATGAAATTTTATATCGATAACTGGCGGTGGGGCGGAGTTCCGTTCTATATAAAAACAGGGAAGCGTTTGCCAACCCGGGTCACTGAAGCTGTTATTCATTTTAAGCCCACGCCGCATGCTATATTCAGCCGGATCAAAAGGGAGCATCCGGGGAACCAGTTTGTAATCAGGATACAGCCCGATGAAGGCATTTTGCTGAAATTCGGAATGAAGGTTCCCGGTTCGGGATATGAGGTCCAGAATGTGAATATGGAATTCCATTACAGCGATCTTTCTAACGTTCACATACCGGAAGCGTATGAAAGACTACTGCATGATTGCATGATTGGAGACGCTACTTTATTTGCCAGGGCTGACGCAGTTGAAGCCGCATGGGAATTTGTTGAGCCGATCCAGAAAGCTTGGGAAAAAAATCCGAAGATCAAGGTATACGGGTATCCGGCGGGAACCTGGGGGCCTGATAATGCAGATGACCTGATCGAAGGCGATGGTTCAACATGGCGGTATCCATGTAAGAATCTAGCCGACGACGGAATTTACTGCGAACTATAATAATGTTAATGAATGTCAGAAGCGATAATTAAAATACACAAAAATTCATTTGAGCTGGCTGCAGCATGTGCCGGCGAACTCTATTCAGTAATAAAAACGCATACAGATAATTCTAAAAAAATAAACATTGCCGTATCCGGCGGCAATACTCCCAAATTATTATTTGATTGCATAGCGGAAAAGTTCGGGAATAAAATTAACTGGGATTTCGTAAATTTATTCTGGGTGGATGAAAGATGCGTTGCACCTGATGACATTGAAAGCAATTACGGAATGACAAAGAAACACCTGCTTGATAAAATAAAGATCAGTCCTGATAACGTCCATAGAATTAAAGGAGAAGATGATCCGTCATCCGAAGCTGAGAGGTATTCTAAAGAAATTATAAAACTTGTGCCTGCTGAAAAAGAATTCCCGCGTTTTGATCTGATTTTGCTTGGCATCGGCCCGGACGGGCACACGGCTTCTTTGTTTCCTGACCACATTGAACCGTTGAATCTGGATGTAGTTTGTAAAGAGTCTGTTCAGCCAATATCGGGGCAGAAGAGAATAACTTTAACTGAAACCACGATAAATAATTCAGCCATGATCTATTTTTTGGTTTCAGGCAGCGATAAGGCGAAAGTAGTATCACAGGTGCTAAATCGCTTCCCTGAAGCAGGAGGATATCCGGCATTTCATATAAACCCAACCGGGGGCAAAGTTACCTGGTTTCTGGATAAAGAAGCCGCAAGCCTATTAAACTAACCTTATATATAGCTTTATTTCTTGAATTTGACATAATTCGTATTTAAGTTACTCTAACATAGCGGGCTTCTGCTGATTTTGACCGGCAGATTAATCCGGAGCGTAAAATTAAAATGGGTAATTTTTGAATAAATTGTTAATGTCTTTTTCTGTAAGGCGTTTTAATTTTGCCGGCGCGGTATTATCCTTGTGCCTCTTCTTCATTTCAGTGAATTCCTCTTTTTCCCAGGGTAAGTATGAACTAAATGTTGCAATTCGTTATGATATGCCGAGATATGAAGCTTCCGGTAACGACGCGACCTTTGACCCGATAAACGTAATTGTTTCGATTGGAGGTAAACGGATCATTAATTCGGATAATCTGAGCACAAGATATGGATATGGACTCCAGATCACGGGCAGCATGAAATTGTTTAAGACCGATTATATAAAAGCGCTCGGCGGATTTTCCTTCACGCAGCTTGCAAGCAAGTACACGGTTCCGAATGAGAATGACAGCTTTTACGGCGTCAGGCTTTATGTTTTTTCCATTGCGGCCGGCTTGCAGGTGAATCCTATTGGCATTCACAGGTTCTATCCTTCAGTTGTGGGCCTGTTCAGGTTTAATGAATTCGGGGGCGAGACATATCATTTTGCCGGGCTTGATTTTTTTGTAGTATCCCCCAGGTTTGGATATTCGGCGGGCATGGACCTTAATTACAAATTCAGCAAAAGCGTTGGAATGTCATTTGGCATGAGGTATAATTATGACAACTGGCTGAACAAACAGACCGCGGAAACTAATTTCAGCGACGAGCATGCCATTAATTTCAGCGATCTGCAAAGCGCGGCCAATGGACTGACCCATGACAGAAGAATAGTGTACGTCAGCATATTAACGGGAATTAACATTTACTTCAAATGAAAAGAAGCATAACGTTAAATATTCTGATTGTTTTAATATTTTTTAGCGTTATACCGCAGCTAAGAGCTCAACCCATTCCTGATATTTCAAGCTATTCTCAGACTATAAAGTTAAGCTGTCTTAAGAGCGCTAATGACAAGAATTTATTTCTTTTAAGCAAGCTGGATCTAAACCGGAGTTTATTAGACACAATAAGGCCTGCAAAGGACGACAAAATTCCCGTTGAAAAAAAGAACCGCTTTCATCCCGTAAGGTTTGCAGTTGTGACCGGGGGATTAGTGACAGCGTGGCTGGGTATGCATATTTATTACAGCAACACATGGTGGAAGGACAGGGCTCATTATTTTAAATATGCGGAGGACCCTTATTACGCGCGCGATATCGACAAGCTCTCGCATATTTACACGGCCAATCTTATAAGCGTTTCAAGCGCTAAGTTCTATGAATGGTCGGGCCTAAATCCCACCCTGGCGCTAGTTGTCGGTTCTTCCACGGCTATTGCATATGAAACATATATTGAGATAAATGACGGTCTTTCGCCAAACTGGGGATTTGACTGGGGCGACATGGCCGGCAATTTTATCGGCGCTTTGTTCCCGATTGCTCAGCATTTTGTAAAACCTCTGAGAAGCTTTAATATCAAATGGAGCTTCGAGCCAAGCTGGATCAACAGGAAATTAAGAAACTATCCTGATCTGCTGGATGATTATACAAGCATGAAATTCTGGCTTACAGTCAGCCCATATGATTTACTTCCTAAAAAAGTACAAAGATATTATCCTGCATTTTTGGGATTTGGCGTTGGCTTCAATCTGCAGAATGCGAGTCACGCAACCGGCGCTACCAACGCTTTCAAGGAATATTACCTGGCTTTTGATATTGACGTAACAAAGCTTCCGGGAAAAACTGAGTTTCTGAAAAAAATGAAAGAGGTATTGAATTTCTACCACATACCAATGCCAGGAATCAAAGTTTATAAAAATACTGTCTGGTACGGATTGTTATTTTAGCTAAAACTTACTAATTACAATTTTTTCTATCTATTTATGAATATTATCAAGGCAACGCGGAAATATGAATCGTGGCTTGCAGGCATGACTGAAATTATTCAGTCAGAAATTGACCTCAAGCATAAGAATATGGCCGAAAACCCGTTCTCATTTTTCAGGGCTGCTTTTTACAGATGGATACAGGTATTTAATAAAGTTTGTAAGGATGATTCATCCGCGCCTTATGTTCTTGGGGTTGGGGATCTGCATGTGGAAAATTTCGGAACATGGCGCGATATTGAGGGCAGGCTTGTCTGGGGAATAAATGATTTTGATGAAACATACTATTTGCCTTATACGAATGACCTAATCAGATTGACGGCAAGCGCTCATCTTGCAATTTCTGAGAATCACCTCAAATTAGAGAAGGCTGATGCGTGCGATTCAATACTAAAGGGATACATTGATTCTCTTACGGCAGGCGGCGGCGCTTTTGTACTAAGCGATAAACACAAATGGCTTCATGATGCCGCTACATTCAGGTTAAAGGACCCTGTAAAATTCTGGGATAAAATGAGTGGCTTTAAAGAATCAAAAAAAGGTGCACAGGGCGAAATAGTAAAAACGCTTTTAAAAAGCATGCCGGGATACAGCCCGGATTACAAGTTAGTTCAGAGGATTGCCGGACTTGGGAGTCTGGGCAGGCAAAGAGTTGTTGTTATCGCAAACTGGAACGGCGGCTTAATTGCGCGCGAGGCAAAAGCGTTTGTTCCATCAACTTATGTTTTTATAGATGAAGAACTGCCTGAGGATTCTTTTTACGAAGCTATACTTGATAACGCCGTCAGGTGCAAGGACCCGTATTTATCGATAAAGAAAAAATGGATAATTCACAGGCTGGCGCCGGACTGTTCGCGCATTGAATTGGAATCGCTTCCCGCTGAACATGACGAAGCCAAGCTGCTATATGCCATGGGATGGGAAACGGCTAACATACATATGGGAAGTAAAAAAGAAATTAAAGCTGTTAAAAAGGACATTACGGGCAGGGAAAAACACTGGCTGCATAAAGCCGCTGAAAGTATGCTTGACGCCATGGAAAGCGATTACAAAGAATGGAAAGATGAATACGCGAAGAACAATGATGAAACAAAATTTAAGTAATTTTTAATTGCAGCTGGGTTTATTAGTATCTAATAATCTTTCAAATTCTTCTTCATCCCAAATCCATTTAATAGGATTAAAAAAAATATACTCCTGAATAAATTCGAATTCTTTTTTATTCTGAATAATCCTTTCGTAAAAACTCCTTTTGCCAAATTTTCTTCTCGAATGGTAGCAACCTGCCTTCATTTACACCTTTGATATAGTCATTGGTTGACATTGTTTTAAACCATTGAATTATTTGTTTAATATTCGGGCGGACACATGGGTCCGCCCCTACAGGAGATTTATTCTGGTTCCAGTGAGGGTCATTAAATAACATTATTATTCCGTGTAAATGAGTTGGCATAATCTTATATTCGTCATGAATAACTGAACTATACTTTAGCGGAATTTTTAACCACCATTTTTCCATTAATTTCCCAGCCTCATTTAATGTAACAAGGTTATGGTTAATATTACCCAACACAAGATTTTTGTTTTGGAAATGAATTGTAATGAAGTAAGCGTTTGATGAAGTATAGTCAAAATCCTTTTATCTTAAAGAATTCTTTCGTTTTCTGTATGTAATTCTATTTGTAATAGATTTTTTTTCTGTAGGGGGCGGACCCGTGTGTCCGCCCTAATGGGCAGTTTCTGTGAGAAACCCTAATTGATAACATTAATTTTTCACTGGCGGACCATACCGCGCAAAGTGGCAAGCGATTTGTCTGCCTGATTGATATAGTAGATTTTATATAACCTTCAGCTGTTCCGGTTCAAGTCTTTGGTCGCAGTCGTCAAGGTCGCAGCAAACATGACACACTCTTTTCAGCGCCTGGAAATCAACTAAATCAATATTAGGGGAAAGGTACCCCTCTTTCAAAGGCTCATTTCTCATAAGGTCAGTGCTCAGGTATTTCTTATTGCTGTCCGAGAATACTGTAACTACAATTGAATCATCGCCAAGTTCATTTTGCGCCTTTAAAGCCGCTATGAAATTAGCGCCGGATGAAATACCAACGGCCAATCCCAGCTCATGAGAAAGCTTTTGCGCCATTATAATCGCATCTCCGTCGCTCACGCTTATCACGCTATCAATTTCGTCAAGTTTAACTATTGCAGGTATGAATTCATCTGAAATTCCCTGTATCCTGTGTTTGCCAACTTTGTAACCCGTAGTTAATGTGGGCGACTCAGCGGGTTCCATCGGGTATATCTTAACATTAGGATTCATTTTCTTTAGGAATTTACCTACGCCCATTATTGTACCGCCGGTGCCAACGCCTGCTACAAAAGCATCCGGCTTCAACGATTTAAATCCAAGCTGCCACCATATTTCAGGCCCTGTTGTTTCGAAGTGCGCGCTAACATTTGCAGAATTAGAGAACTGGCATGGCAGAAACACATTTTCTTCGGCCTTAGCAAGCTCTTCGCTCTTTCTGATGCTTCCTAAAAAACCGCCTTCTTCTTTTGTGACCGGATTTACTTTAGCGCCAAGGCTTAATATCAGATCCACTCTCTCCCTGCTCATCCAGTCCGGCATAAATATTGTTACCGGGTGGCCTAGCGCTCTTCCGATTGCCGAAAAAGATATTCCCGTATTGCCGCTTGTCGCCTCGGCTATCATATCGCCCGGTTTGATCGCGCCTGTTTCGTAGGCTTTCTGCATTATGTATAAAGCCATACGGTCTTTTATGCTGCCGGTCATGTTTATATTTTCCGACTTGGCAAATATAGTGCGGTTTTTACCTTTATAAGCAAAATTAATAGCGAGCAAAGGTGTATTTCCAACAAGGTGTCTTAAGCTCCTGAGCCTTAGTTTTGAACGCTCAAGAACGGGTTCGGCAATTTCCATTGTTCCTTAGTATTTAAATTTTAATCAATATCCTGTACATCTATAAATGTACGATTTTAAAAGTAATTTTTATTGTTAAACCAATTCCGCTTCTTTTTCAACGATTGTTTCGCATGAATTCTCTGTTAGAGCCAATGCCTGGTCAAGGTCATTTATCAGGTCTTCAACGTCTTCTATCCCGACTGAATACCTTACAAGCCCGTCGGTTATTCCGGCCTGTCGTTTTCCTTCAGCCGAAACTTTCGAGTGTGTCATTGAAGCGGGATGTTCTATCAAAGTCTCAACTCCACCGAGCGATACAGCGAGTATAGCTACTTTCACATTATTCATCAGTGTTTTACCTGCTGTAAATCCGCCTTTCAATCCAAAGCTAATCAGGGCGCCGAAACCGTCCATCTGCTTTTTCGCAAGCTCATGCTGCGGATGGGATTCAAGTCCCGGGTATTTTACCCATTCAACTTTTGGATGATTTTCAAGATGCTCCGCTATCTTCATAGCATTTTCCTGCGCCCTGTCCATTCTGACGCCCAATGTCCTTACGCCTCTTAATACAAGATATGCCTGGTGCGGGTCCATATTAAATCCAAGAGCTATCATCATCGACCTGATCTTCTTGTACAAATTCTGTTCCTTCACAATTATCATTCCGCCAACTATATCCGCATGGCCGTTGATAAATTTTGTTAGCGAATGCACAACAACGTCGGCGCCGAATTCTATCGGTCTCTGGAGATACGGGCTGGAAAAAGTATTATCCACAACAAGTATCAATCCGTGTGCTTTTGCGATCTTTGCGCAGGCGCTTATATCTGTAATGTCAATTGTCGGATTGGCGGGAGTTTCTATGTAAAGTACTTTTGTATTCGGCTTAATTGCTTTTTTTATATTTTCAATGTCCGATGTATTTACAAAAGTAGATTCTATCCCGAAACGCGAGTAATGATCTTCGAGTATAACGCGCGATGGCCCATAGACCGCATCTGAACTTACTATATGATCGCCTTTGCTAAGGAGCGAGAAATATACAGTGTTGATAGCTCCCATTCCTGAGCTTGCTCCGATTGCGCCGAATCCACCTTCAAGTTCCGCTATGCAGTTCTCAAGCGCTTTTATTGTAGGATTGCCGATGCGCGTATAAATGTAGCCGTCGCTCTCGCCAAGAAAACATCTTGCGCCTTCTTCTGCAGATTCGAATTCAAATGTTGATGATTGGTAAATAGGTACGTTTATGCTTCCGAATTTATCTTTAAAGCCGCCGCTGTGTATGAGTTTTGAGTTGTAACCAAGTTTGTCAGTCTTCATAAATGATCAGTTATCTAAGTTTGATGTATCCATAAATTAAGTTTAACGCCGGGCGGGATTACAAAAGCACACTCTCATGTATTTATATGCCCCGTCCAGCATACAAACTTACGGGAATTTCAGGTCATTTAAAATTCAGTAATTTGTACACATATATAGAATTTGATAAGATTTAATACTATTTTTATTCATGATAAAAGCCGCAATCGGGATAGATATCGGAGGCACAAATACCGCATTCGGGATTGTAGATGGCTCCGGAAAGGTGATTTCAGAAGATTCAATTGAAAGAAAAGATTATGGCAGCGCAGCCGATTTTGTAAAAAAGCTTTCTTCGGGTATCAATAAGCTGATCTCTAAATCAGCGGAAGAGCTTGATATAATTGGGCTTGGAATTGGCGCTCCAAACGGTAATTATTACAAAGGCACAATAGAATTCGCTCCGAATCTTCCATGGAAAGGCGAGATAAAATTCGCCGATATGTTCAGGCAGTACTTTGATCTTCCGGTAATTCTTACAAATGACGCGAAAGCCGCCGCAATAGGCGAAATGATCTACGGCGCCGCAAAGGGTATGAGGGATTTTATTCTCATCACGCTTGGCACGGG
>CAZMRG010000013.1:0-4336 GCA_964568655.1 uncultured Ignavibacteriales bacterium
CGAACAGCAGCGCTATAAATATTTCAGGAGGTTTTACGGCTGAGGCATGGGTTTTCACTACAACTCCCGCCAGCGGACACTACTCCCCGGTAATTTCCAAATGTAAAACAGCCAGCGGACAGGGATACGCGATCGGTATTTCAAGCTCCGGAACAATTCTGGCCGAAATAAATTCCACCGGACTTTCCGGCAGCGCTGCGCTTCCTCCTAATCAGTGGAACCATATTGCAATGTCAGTGACCGCGGCCGGTTCTGCAAGTTTTTACATTAACGGCAAGTTTGATTTCTCATATAATTTTGGAGCCCCTCCTATAGCTCATAGCGACTCTCTTTTTATAGGTGCACGCGATTACAAAGATTATTTCTTCAATGGATTAATAGATGAGGTCAGAATTTCGAATTACCCTAAAACCCAGCAGCAAATACAGGATTATATGTTTGTATCAGTTGACCAGGTGAATGATCCGAATACTTTTGGCACAGACGCGGTTTTTAACTTTGACGGAAATGCAACAACCGGCTGCGATGCAAACATAACCGGTTATTTCAGAGGAGGAGCAAAATTTACAACCGCTACTAAAATATCAGGTTATTATCCGGTTTCTCCATTATTAAGGGAAGATAATTTTGCCTATCCAGCAGGGTGGTTTTTAAAACAATCTTCAAGAAGGATCCCGCAGACGGGAACATCCGGTTATATGGTTGATGATAGTTTGAATGTGAGCGATACTCACACTATAAACGACCTGAATTTTATGATAGCGCTTAATCATACTTATATGCAGGATCTGACCATATATCTTATAAGTCCGTCTTCTGATACACAAAAAGTTTACGACAGAAATTATCCGATTGGCAGAGACAATCTGGTTACCATTTTTGATGACCAGGCTGATAGCACAATGATCAATGCATCATACGTGACATTTTCCCCGCTTGTAAGACCTGTGAATAGTCTGAACGCGAAGTTTGGAGGTAAAAGTCCGTTGGGAATCTGGAAGCTGCGTATATTGGATAATGCCGGCGGCGATACGGGTATTGTTTATAACTGGGGGATACAGGTTAACAATGAAATTGTAAAGGGCGTAATGGGTAAGCCTAAATCTGAAAATACCCTGCCGTTTAAGTTTGCATTGATGCAGAACTATCCAAATCCGTTTAATCCTTCAACGAACATTAAGTTTGTGGTTCCTTCAAGCGGACTGGTTACTTTGAAAGTTTACGATCTGTTGGGACAGGAAGCGGCTGTGATTGTAAATGAGAATCTTACAGCAGGCGAATATTCCAGAACATTTGATGCAAGCATGCTCGCCAGCGGCGTTTATTTCTATAAGCTCGAAGCAGGTTCTTATGTAGATACAAAGAAAATGATATTGATAAAATAAAGCAGCTGAGGAGTTTTTCAGTGTCAAATGATGCTTTAAGTAAATTTAAGACTTCAAAAGTGTAATACTTTTGGAGTCTTATTTATTTGTACTCCCCGGTTTGATAGCTTTTGAACCTGATTTACATAAAGGGCAATCATCAGGCTGGTAAGTAACAACCTCCATTGTTAAAAGCGGTTTGAAGGGGACATCGAATTTAGCACGACCGGAACTGCGGTCAACTAAACAACCTATTCCAACTATAGTTGATTTATTTTTACGCACTTCATCAATCACTTCCAGAACGCTGCCGCCGGTTGTAATTATATCTTCTACTATTAATACTCTGTCAGCAGGAGAGAGTGTGAATCCGCGCCGGAACTGCATTCTGCCGTCAACACGTTCTGTAAATATCGCTTTTGTGCCAAGTTGTTTGCCGACTTCGTGAGCAAGTATTATGCCTCCTGTCATTGGTCCTACTACAACAGTCACTTCATCGTCCCTGAACTTTTCAGCAAGTTCTTTGCAAAGTAATTCGGTTAGTTTAGGCTGTTCCAGCAAACGAAATTTTTCAATGTATTGTGGACTGTGAAGTCCGGAAGTGAGAACAAAGTGTCCTTCAAGTAATGCATTGGAGTCTTTGAGGATTTGCAAAATTTCTTTTTCTGTCATTATTTTAACTATTGGTTTTTGTCCTTTGTCTCCCTGCCTGCAGCAGCAGGCGCACAGGATGACATTCAATCATAGCGTAACTTTGTGAACATGTTTTAGTTCTTTGCCTAAGAACCGCTGACTAACCGTCTTAAACTTATGCGGAAAATCAGAAACGTAAAATACTGAGTGATTACGTTCCGACATTTTTTGAATGCTCAGCAATCCTTTTTTCCCCAAAATTCTTTTTGCTTCTTTGGCGGTCTCAACGCCGGAATCAATTAACCTTACTCTTTTCCCAACAGAGTTCTGTATGACTTCTTTCAGCATGGGGTAATGTGTGCAGCCAAGTATCATTGCATCAATGTTACGCCCCTTGAAATTTTTCAGATATTCATCAGATACAGCCTGTGCGATATGATTTTTATTCCATCCATCCTCCGCAAGCTGAACAAATAAAGGGCAGGGGAGCTGAGTAATTTTTACGCGTGAGTTTATCTTTTTTAACGCTTTCTTATATGAGTTGGAGTTGATTGTGCCAAGCGTTCCAATTACACCAATATTTTGGTTCTTTGTGTTTTCAATTGCTGCTTTTGAGCCGGGCTCTATAACTCCAAGCACCGGTATATGCAGATGGCGTTTTAATGTAGGCAGTGAAACTGACGATGCAGTATTGCATGCCACAACAAGCATTTTAATCTTCTTTTTCATAAGGAAATACGCGATCTGCAGCGAGTAATCAATTACAGTTTCCTTTGATTTATTTCCATACGGCACTCTTGCCGTGTCTCCAAAGTAGATTATACGTTCATTGGGAAGAAGCCTGTTGAGCTCTTTGACTACAGTCAGCCCGCCAATTCCGGAATCAAATACTCCGATAGGCCTCCCGGCTTCTTCAGTTTTTTGGTTAATATTCATTTAAAATTATCCCTGTTAACGGGGTGTTTAATCTTTTCAAAATCTGTTTTATAAACAAAATCGTTTGTCTGGAAAGGGCATATATTTTCAGTCAGCTTCTGCTCCTTATTTCCCTTTATAGAATGACACTTAATGCACGTCGGTTCATCCCCGTGCGAGCCTCCATATTCTCTGAAAAGCTGCCAGCTTTTCATAATCTCATCGGGTGAGTATTTAGAGCCGGCTCCGTGACAAGCTTCGCATCCAACTCCCTCCTCAATCTTATAGGAACTGCGAACCGGTTTATCCTCTAGAAAATACTGAGTTGTGTGGCATCTTAAACACAGTTTATTCGTTTGCGGCTGTTCCAGTCCGTTTTTAGATGTAAATGAGATTGATTTATCAGTAAGAAGCGTCTTATACGCCTGCGAATGTTTTGAATATTCCCAAATAGCCTGCTGGTTCCCGTTTAACTGCAAGCTGTGGCATTCGCCGCATTTTACTGAACCAATAATTGTAACAGGCACAGCTTCCGGCTGAAGGGCGTTCTTCAGGAAAAATATCGTAACAGCGATAAACGCAATGAATATGAAATATGTGGCATACTTCATAAGATCCCGTTCACGTGTGTTTTATTTTTCGTACCGATAGTATTCTTTAACTTCTTTAACCCCTGAGCCAAACAATTTATTGATTTTATTTTTGAATGATGACCTTTTATCGTTATTCATATAAACGCTTCTGGCCAGCTCGATGAAAGAGACGTCAAAGTCTTTTTCAGACTCATGCCTGCGAATTTTATCTTCGATCAGCCACAATCTTTTGTTAACATTTGAAAGCCCCGCTTTAAGCTTATTGATATCGCTCTTTTTAGCGCTATGTTTTTTTATCATGCTCTCAAATATTTTGAGAAGCGTATTCAGCTCGCGGACAATAATTACCACATTCGCGGAATCTTTCACCTTCGAGGCTTTAAGCTCAAGAATTGTAATTTTGTCAACAAGTTCGCCGGGCGTTACAGGAATTTTAATGTTCATATCAACCGTTAATGCAGATTCGATTTTATTTTATCCAATATTAATTCAAAGTGTTCCGGGTTATGCACAAAATCAAGATTATCAGTCTCGATCGTAAGCAGGGGGCCAAGGCTGTACTCGCTTACCCATGAAGTATAACTTCTGTTTAGTCTAAGCAGGTATTTCCGTTCGATGCTTTTTTCAAAATCCCTGCCCCTTGACTTTATCTGGTTCATCAGAGTCTTGATATCAGCTTTAAGATATACCACCAGGTCAGGCGCCTTCAGATACGAGATCATTTCATAAAATAAATTACGGTAATTGTTATAATCGCGTTTTTCCATTCTTCCCATGAGATACAGGTTGCGGGCGAAGATCTCTACATCTTCATAAATAGACCTGTCCTGT
>CAZMRG010000013.1:4346-41514 GCA_964568655.1 uncultured Ignavibacteriales bacterium
CTTTATTAAGGAACATGAGTCTTAAAGTATTTACCGATATTGCCGAATTAATTATTTTCTTATGAGTGTTAAATCTATGCGACAGAAAGTACACCTGCAGCTGGAAGCTCCAGCGTTTCATGTCTTTGTAAAAATCCTTCAGGTAAGGATTATTCTGAACCGATTCGAAATAGGGGAGCCATTCAAGCTTATCAGCAATAAGGCGCGTCAGCGAGGATTTGCCTGAGCCGATGTTCCCGGCAACCGAAATGAAGTACTTCTTATTTTTTTTCAAAGAGCGTCCGGTAGTTTAAAATAAAAAAACCGTTATTAATACTTAACGGTTTTTTTGTTCAGGATTCGTTTATTCAATAAATTCTTTGTTATGACTGTACAGGTTCCTCAGTCTTGGTTTCAACTATCGCGAGTTTCTCTTTTATCTTGGTTGCCGATTTGCCTGAAAGTTTTCTGAGATAATAAAGTTTAGCGCGCCTTACGCTGCCTTCTCTTATTTTCTCGATCTTTGCGATTATTGGCGAGTGAATAGGGAATATTCTTTCAACTCCAATGCCGTTAGATATTTTTCTTACCCTGAAAGTCCTGCTGATGCCCGAGCCTTTTATTCCCATAACGATACCCTGGTATTGCTGGATCCTTTCTTTGTCTCCCTCAAATACTTTTACGTGAACGCTAATGGTATCCCCCGGGTGGAATACCGGCAGGTCTGTTCTCATCTGCGCCGATGCTACTAAGCTTAATTTGTCCATTTTTTTTTATTATCCTTACTGTTGAATATAATTAGTATAATTTTTTTCTCTTTACTCTGTTGTATTTTTTCTTTCCCTGAGCCGCTCTCCACTCTGAAATTTTTTTATGGTTGCCTTCCACCAGGACTTCCGGAACTTTCATCCCTCTGAACTCCGCGGGCCGTGTATAAACCGGCGCATCGAAGCCTGATTCAACCTGGAAGGAGTCTGTCAGCGCTGATTCGCTGTCTCCAAGAACTCCCGGTATTAATCTTACGATCGCGTCTATCAGAACCAAAGCGGCTAGTTCGCCGCCGGTTAAAACATAATCTCCGATCGAAATTTCTTTCGTGACAAACGAATCTATTACTCTTTGATCTATCCCTTTATAATGGCCGCAAATAAATAACATGTTCCTGTTGAGGGAAAGGTCGTTAGCCGTTTTCTGCTTCAGTTTTTTTCCCTGCGGCGTAAGATAAATTATTTCGTCATAAACTCTTTGACCTGTGAGTTCATCCAGGCATTTAAACAATGGTTCGGGCTTAAGTACCATGCCTGCCCCGCCTCCGAAAGGCCTGTCATCTACATGCCTGTACTTTCCGGCGGAATAATCTCTAAGGTCATGTACAAAGATCTCTACAAGTTTTTTCTTCTGCGCCCTTTTGAGTATGCTCTCCTGAAGAGGAGAACTTACAATTGCAGGGATAGCAGAAATAACATCAATTCGCATATATCAGTTTGAGCGCGGGGCTCAAGAAACATATTTTCAGTTCAGCAAAATGAGCGTTGTAACGCTTATTCTGCTTTTGGCGGTTGTCCGTCTTTACCTTCGTCAATTTCGAGCTGCCCGCTCATGTTGTGTTTGGCTGCAACAGCGGTCAGAAGCACTCTCATCGATTTTGCTGTCTTTCCCTGTTTGCCGATAACCTTACCCAGGTCAGTTTTGGATACATGAAGCTTCAAAGTAACTTTATTGTTTTCTTTGTTTTCATCTACCCTTACGTTATCCGGGTCATCTACCAGGTTTCTGGCGATAAATTCAATAAATTCCTTCATAAGATATTCCTTTGGTTAGGTTGTTGAGTATTGAATAATGAATTAAAAAATATACTCGTCTATAAAAGAAAAGTAAAAGAAAACCGCGATAAAGCAATTTCCGAATTTTAGCCCGCTACAGGCGCAGTAGTTTCAGCTGCCGGTTCTTTGGCTGCCGCTGCGGCCTTTTTCTTTTTATCTTTTCTTGCCAGTTTTTTCTCGTGTTCCTTTTGTAACTTTGCTTCCTGAACAGACGACCATTTAGCATGTTCATCGTTTATCTTAGCAGCGTCAGCTCCTTTTTTGCTAAGGTGCAGCTTCAGCATCATACCTTTTCTTGATAAAAGATTTTTAACCGTATTAGTAGGCGTCGCCCCGTTTTTTAACCAGTGAAATACGCGGTCCTCTTTAACTTCTACAACCGCGGGATGAACCCCGGGGTTATATGTTCCGACAGATTCAATAAAACGCCCGTCTCTTGGCGCGCGTGAATCAGCCGCAACTATTTTATACATTGGCGCTTTCTTTCTTCCGGTCCTTCTCAGTCTTAATTTTACCAATTACTTTGCTCCGTTATTAATGATAGTTTAATTTTGCTTATTTATTTCATTTGGAAATTTGCCGGCAGGTTGAACTGCCTCATCAGATTTGAAAGATTTCCCTTCTTCATCTGTTTGATCATTTTCTGCATATCGTAATACTGCTTAACAACTCTGTTTACCTCTTGTATACTTGTACCGCTTCCGGTCGCGATTCTTTTTCTTCTCGAACCGTTGAGCAGGTCAGGCTTTTCTCTTTCTTTATTTGTCATTGACCTGATAACCGCTTCAAGCAGCCTGATTGGTTTCTCGTCAATTTCTTTTCCTTTAAGCATCCTGTCTGCGCCCGGGATCATACCAACCAATTGCGATAGTGGACCCATTTTTCTCATCTGCTGCAGCTGGTCAAGAAAATCGTTGAAATCAAAATTATCTTTTCTGAATTTCTCTTCAAGCTTCTTAATTTTTTCCGGGTCCATTTCCTGCGGAAGCATTTCAGACGCTTTTTCTACAAGCGATGTCAGATCGCCTTTGCCAAGAATTCTTGACGCCATCCTGTCAGGATAGAAAGGTTCAATAGCTTCGATCTTTTCTCCAACGCCGACAAATTTGATCGGCTTGGTCACAACCGCTCTGATAGAAAGAGCCGCGCCGCCCCTGGAATCGCCGTCCAGCTTAGTCATGATAATACCGTCGTAATCAAGCCTGTCATGAAATTCTTTTGCTGTGTTAACGGCATCCTGACCGGTCATTGAATCGACCACAAACATGATCTCAGACGGGTTCAGCTTAGCTTTAAGCGTCTCAACCTCTTTCATCATCTCTTCATCAATGGCAAGGCGTCCTGCTGTATCAACAATCAAAGTATCTTTCAGGTTCTTGCGGCAGTACTCCATAGCGTTCACTGCGATTTTAACCGGGTCTTTTACATCTTCTGAATAAACTTCGACGCCTATTTGCGCGCCAAGCGATTTAAGCTGGTCTATAGCTGCGGGACGGTAAACGTCGCATGCGGCAAGCGCTGGACTTTTGCCCTTTGACTTCAAATATCTTGCTAGCTTCGCCGCGAAAGTAGTTTTTCCTGATCCCTGAAGACCGACAAGCATGATCACAGAGGGAATTGAATTACCGAATTTAATATCCGTTCTTTTTTCGCCCATCAGCTTGATAAGCTGCTGAGTGATAGTATCGACAATTACTTTTCCGGGATTTATACTTCGTATAACATTTTTTGCAAGAGCGGCTTGTTTAACGTCATCTATAAAATCTTTAGTAACCTTGTAGTTTACATCGGCATCCAGGAGTACTTTACGGACTTCACGAAGAAATTCGTCAATAGTTTGCTCCGTGACTTTTCCTTTGCCTCGGATAAACTTAAAAACTTTTTCGAACTTGCCGCTTAGATCCTCGAACATTACTGCAATAAATCCTTATAGAGGTGAGCCTCCAAAAATGAAACAAAAATAAAATTTGTATAAGCCTATAAAAATAACGAAATTTAAGCTTTTAATCAAGGAATGATATGTTACAGAGAACCTAAAATAGCCCATTGCAGAAAATCTTTTATAAACAATATGTTGCGGACAAATATTGTAATATTCACTAATTTGCTGTAAATTAGCTAAATTTTCGTTAATGTCAAACTAAGCCGGAGAATTATTTTGAAGTTCATTTTTAGTTTATTCCTGATCTATATTCAATGCCAAATAAGTATATATGCTGCTGACACAGCTTCATCAAGGTACTTTCCGCTATCAGGAGGCAATAAATATATTTATAACGAATTTCAGCAGGGCTATAATGTGAATATTGTTTCAGAAATTCTAAATGACACTCTAATAAATAACAGGAAATACTTTTATGTAACAAATAATCCAAAATTTGGAACAGGCTTGGTGAGGGTTGATGACGCTACAGGCAGCCTGTACATTTATGATACTTCTGGGGATTGCCCGCTATATGAACATGAGAAGCTGGTTGATAGCCTTGGATCAAAATCCGGAGACTTGATCTCTAACTGCGGCGTTTATTGTACATGTAAGGGTAATGTGGCGGATACATTATTTGAACATGTGAACACTTCGCTGAGATTTGAATATGATTACGCATTCTCAAAAAATTACTGGAGATATTCTAGTGGTATCGGGCTTTCCTATTATTCATATGTGTTTGACTCGCCTGTTTATGTTTATAAACATGAATACAAATTAACCGGCTGTGTTATTGACGGAGTGGTTTACGGCGACACTTCAATTGCAATCGGAGTAACTAAAATAGGGGACAGCATCCCTTCAGAATTCTTACTTTACCAGAATTACCCGAATCCTTTTATATCCAAAACAAAAATTAAATATGATCTGGCTAGAGAATGTATTGTATCGCTAAAAGTATTTGATTCAGAAAACAATATTGCAGCAGAATTAGTAAACCGAAAACAAAAACCGGGCACATATCAAACTGAATTCGATGCCACTGATTTATCGGCGGGTACATATACTTGCCAGTTAGAGGTGTTTTATACCAATGGAGATTCGGAAAGAAGGTTTGTTGATAGAAAGAATATGGTAGTGATAAAGTAATTACAAATTACTAATGACTAATTACTAAAAATTTTAGGTTCTGTAAATAATTGTCGTGACGCATGCCTACTGTAGGCAGGCGGGAATATGGTGAAATAAATTGTGATTAGATCATTAAACAGTCCCAAACTGTCTGCCACGGCGGATTGTGACTGAGGAATTTTTCATTCATCTGATGATCCGCCTAAGGCGGACAGGTTTTGGAGTCATCGGATGAAATTAATAAAAAAGGGAATCAATTTGATTCCCTTTTTTAAAAACATTTTCGTTCTTAATTTCTACTTTGTCTTGTGGCTGCTGCCATTGCTTTTACTGCCATGAGATGAGGAATGACTTCCGTTAGAATGGCTTCCGTTTGAATGACTGCCGTTTGAACGGCTGCCGTGTGACTTGCTTCCGTTGTTGGTATGTCCGTTGTTTCTTCTTCCGGTTGTGCCGTTGTTTCTTCTTCCGTTCCTGTTATTCGGCCTGTAGCCATTATCATTGCTGTTTCGCTTCTGAGTATTTTCTCTGTACCTGCTGCCTACAGCAGAAGTTTTGGTTTCATTTCTCAGGCCTTTATCCCTGCTGACGAAATTTTTGTTCTGATCGTTGTACCTGCTAACGTTCTTCGGCGTAATTTTTGTACCGGTTGTTTTCTCTATCTCGGTAACATTCGGCCCTCGGTTTATAACTTTGTTTTCTTTGTTTATGAAGACGTTGCTGACCGAGCGCGAATTTTTCATTATCTCGGAATTCTTGTCTATCTTTACTATCGATGTTTTATCGATCTTTCCTGTAAAGTTTTTCTTGCCTACAAAGGTCCAGTGTTCATGGTTGAACCTGTAATGAGAAACATCATATCTGAAATGCCCTCTGCATCTTATCCTTGGCGAAAGCGGGTACCAGCCCCAGTAATCGCCGCAGTTACGCCACGAAACCCAGCACGGAGCCCACAAATAACCGGGAGACCAAACCCATCCCCAACGGGTTGACCACCACCATCTTCCGTAATGGCATGTGTACGCGCCCCACGGGTCGCATGAATTCCAGCACCAGCCGCAATCAGTATAAACCCATGTACCGCAGGAATACGGATTCCAATCATAATCAACGCCGTTTGGACGCCAGCATGTGCTGGTGTTAACGTCATCGTCATAACCGGTTTCATCGCTATCGAGTTGGTCATTGTTCGGGTTGTTTGGATCAGACTGCACTCCTTCTGCATCAATATCATTCGAATCAACAGTAAACCATTCGCCCTGCGGTGAAAGCTCACTTTTGAATTTTTCCATTGAGACTGAAGTATCGCCATTATCAGGCAAAATGCCCATTGGTTCAGTATCATCCTGGGCAATAGTATATGCAGCTGTGAATAATACAAAAGCTGAAATTAATAATATTTTGATATTTATTTTATTCATAACTTCATAAAATTTGTTCTTTTTTCAATAACTCTAACATAAATATAACTATAAAAGTTTTAATTATGTGTAAATTTTTGTAAAAAAAGCGGTATCCATTTGGACACCGCCTTCTTCAACAAAATAATGATAAAAACTTCTCTAAAGAAGTTTTATCGATTTTTCGATAATATCGAAACATTCGTCAATATGTTTCTTTTCGATTATAAGCGAAGGCCTGAACCTGATCGTTCTCTCTCCGCAAGGAAGCATAATAGCCCCATTTTCGAATATATGTTCGAGAAGTTTCTTTCTAATATCGGCATCAGGCACATCCATAGCGCAAATTAACCCTTTGCCTCTGGGATTTGAAATGAACGCCGGATATTTTTCTGTAAGCCCCTGAATTCTGGAAAGGAGGTATTCACCCATTACTCTTGCATTTTCAACAAGGTCATCTTCTTCAATGATCTCTAGGTATTTTTTGAACCTCATCATATCAACCAGATTTCCGCCCCATGTTGAATTTATGCGGCTGGAAGTATGGAAAACATTTTCATCAATATCATCTATCTTATCTGAAACCAAAATTCCGCATACCTGAGATTTTTTTCCGAATGAAATAATATCTGGCTGTACGCCGTAATTCTGATGACACCACCATTTACCGCTCATGCCGACGCCAGTCTGAACTTCATCCATAATAAGAAGCATTTCATTCTCATCGCATATATTTCTCAACTGCTGAAAGAACTCCGAACGGAAATGATTATCTCCGCCCTCGCCCTGGATTGGTTCAATGATCATACATGATATATCATCTTTGTTATCAAGAAGCGCCTGCTTTATTTCTTTAATAGCCTGTTGTTCATGTTTAATGACTAATTCAAGATTGTTTTCATTAAGCGGAAAAGATACTTTCGGATTTGTGATCCTCGGCCATTTGAATTTCGGATACAGCGCTGTCTTAGCAGGGTCGGTATTTGTTAACGACATAGTATAACCGGTTCTTCCATGGAACGCCTGCTTGAAATGCATAACCTGCTGTCCCACTTCGTTTGTATATCCTTTTTTGAAGTTCTTTCTGACCTTCCAGTCAAACGCTGTTTTCAGCGCGTTCTCAACTGCGAGCCCGCCGCCCTCTATAAAAAAAGCATATTTGAAGTAGGGGGGAACCGCAATTCTGAAGAATGTCTCAACGAACTCAGCTATCTCTGTGCAGTAGATATCCGAATTTGAAGGCTTATTTAAAGCGATCTTGCCTATATAATTTATGAACTGCTGATTATTCAGTTTCGGATGGTTCATGCCCAGCGGGTTAGACGCGACAAATGAAAACATGTCTAAGTAAATTTTATTGTACCTGCTATCGTATAAATAAGGTCCCTGGGATTTGAACAGATCCATAACAACATCCAAACCATCGACATTCATATGTTTTTTCAGGGTGTCCATAACTGAGTTAGGATGTATGAAATCAGAATTGATTATGTTCTGCGATTCATTAACTGTTTTCGGAAATAAAATGTTTTCCATCGTAAAGCTCCTTTCTTGATTTAAAATTAGTCTGTTGTATCATTACAAAGTGTCGTTCAAAGGGTACTTTATTTTAGAATTCCACTTTTATAAAATCTTTATGTTATAATTATTTTCCTTTTAAAAACTCTTCAGCTATCTGAACCGCGTTTGTTGCCGCGCCTTTTCTGACGCTATCCGAAACTACCCACATATTTATTCCGTTTTTCAGCGTTTCATCTTTTCTTATCCTTCCCACAAATACTTCGTCTTTATCTTCGGCGTCAATAGGCATGGGATACTTATTTTTGTTCGGTTCGTCTATAACTACTATGCCTTTGGATTTCTCCAGAACCTCGTGAACATCTTCGGGCTTGACGGCTTTTTCGAACTCTATGTTGACCGATTCGCCATGTCCGCCAATAGTAGGCACCCTAACGCATGTAACGGTAATTTTCAGTTCAGGCAGATGCATGATCTTCTTTGTCTCATTCATCATCTTATGCTCTTCTTTTGTATATCCGTCGTCAAAGAATACATCAATATGCGGCAGCGCATTGAATGCTATTTGGTGCGCAAACGGCGAATCGCCGTCGTAATCATCTCTTAATTCATTCTTTAACCTCAGAACGCCTTTGTGCCCGGCTCCCGAGACGCTTTGATAAGTGGAGACAACAACTCTTTTTATCTTATAAAGCTTATCAAGCGGTTTTAATGCGACAACGAGCTGGATAGTCGAGCAATTCGGATTGGCAATTATGCCTTTGTGCTTAAATATATCAGGCCTGTTAACTTCCGGCACAACAAGCGGAACTCCTTCGGTCATTCTGAATGCGCTGCTGTTATCAATTACCAAACTTCCTTCTTCGGCGGCTATAGGCGCCCACTGATGAGAAACATATGCTCCCGCGCTGAAGAAAGCAAACTCCGAGTTCTTAAATACTTCTTTTGTGAGCCTGTGAAGGCGGTAGCTATGCCCGCTTATAACCACTTCTTTGCCTTCAGACGCGTCTGATGCAACGGCGGTAACTTGACCAAGAGCGAATTTCCGTTCGTGAAGAAGCTCAAGGATCTTTCTTCCAACAAGTCCGCTTGCTCCAACTATTGTCACGTCGTATAACTTCATTTAACAGAAAAATAAGTTTATAAATCCGAAATTCTAAATTCTAAAAACTAAACAAAACAGAAAAATCAAATTCGAAACAAAAACGAAACCCAGAAAACAATTATCTGTCTTCAGATTTCTTGAGAATTGCGCCAAATATCTTCATTAATTCAGTCGATTCCTGGATCAAAGAATCTTTTTCCTTTTCAAGTTTTGCATCCGGCTTGGACAACCTTAACCATAAAATAGATTCTTTGGCCTCTTTCTTTGATATTTTCAATCTCATCATGAAATCTTTTTACCTAAGCTTTCATTAGCTTCAATGTAATTTGCTCCTACTGATCCGCCGCTTCTAACCAATTGCTTTCCGTTTTCAATATTTGAAACTGATTTTGGCAATTGATTCACATATTCGTTTATCCTATTTGCAAATTGAAAGATTCTTTCTTCTAAATCATATACCTTTGTTTTTGTTACTTCCATAACAACTATCCCGCAATTTAGCCTATATACTTACTTATTTATTCTGTTTTCAAATTTGTTTAATATTTCGTGTTTCGATATTGTTTAGTATTTCGTGTTTCGATATTCGAGCTTACTTGGTTATTTCCCCTATAATATAATGCTTTTCCTTTTGTGAATTCAGAACCTTTAATACGGAGTTAACCGAACTTTTTGAAACAATAAATATTAACCCGATTCCCAAATTAAATACATTTCTCATTTCACTTTCGTTAATAGAGCCGGCCTTTTGTATCAGGTCAAAAACCGGATTTCGTTTCCATGAAAACCAATCTATATTCAGTTTCAGGTTCGCCGGTATAACTCTTTTAGTATTGCCTGTTATGCCGCCGCCGGTAATGTGAGAAATCGAATGAACTTTGATCTTACTTGTAACCGCCTGAATGACTTTCAAATATGAGCGGTGAACTTTAAGCAGCTCACTAACCAGAGTATTTTTAAGCTCAGGGATACGCTGTGATAGTTTATATTTAGGAAACAAAACTTTTCTGGCAAGCGAATAACCATTTGTATGAAGTCCATTGGATGCCAAACCTATTAATATGTCGCCTTGCCTAACGTTTTTCTTATCAATAATATTTCTTTGTTCTACTATTCCGATTATTGTCCCGGCTAAGTCATAATCATTTCTCTCATATATTCCGGGCATTTCAGCAGTCTCGCCGCCAATAATTGAGCATCCATTTCTTTTGCAGCCTCTGACCAGTCCTTTTACTATTTGGGCTCCTGTATTTGCATTCAGTTTACCAAACGCCATATAATCAAGGAAGAAAAGTGGTGTGGCGCCGCAAACGGCTATGTCATTTACCGAATGGTTAACAATGTCTTCCCCAATTGTATTGTGTATTTTGGATTGAATAGCTATTTTAATCTTTGTACCTACACCATCAGTACTTGCCACAAACACCGGGTTTTTGTAACCGCGCGGAATTTTAAAGAATGCGCCAAAATTGCCAATTCCGCTTAAAACCTGTCTGGAAAATGTCGATTTGACCAGCGGCTTTATTTGGTTTACAAAACTATCACCTTCGGCGATACTAACCCCGGCAGAAGCATAAGAGGATTTCATCAACAAATATACCAAATTTAGCTGAAACTATCAATTCAGTTAATTTTTTGGCTATTTTGCACTTTTCAGATGAAATCGTTTTCACCAATTAAATTGTTATAAATTTCGGGAAGGGATCAATATCATTATTCCAAAATGGTGTAAACAAAAATAAATATACCGTTTTTAAGGTTGATGGGTTAATTATTGATTTATAAAGACTTAAAGTTTTTGACCAATTCTGAGGTCTATTTTGGAGTTAAAATAACTCTTTGCCGTGAGATAGAATCATGAAAAACATGACTAATTTTGATAAAATCAAATAAAACCTAATGAGAGCAGGCGAAAATAAGATAGTATTCACCAAGGAAGAAGCGGAGAAGGGGAGAGAAAAGATACGTGTTTTCCAGTCAAATTTGAGTAAAGTTATTACTGAAGAGGCCTGGAAGCATTTTCCGGAATTGGCTAAACTTGATTTGGACAGGTTTATCTTATTCCAGGAATTAGTATCAACCGTTTCTCAGGAACTGACCTTCAAGATCAACAATCTTTCGGGCAAGTCTAACAAGAAAACTGCCTGAACCCGCTGACATTTTGAGTTTGCAAGGCAATGCTTACATGGCATTGCCTTCTTTTTTATTTTCTATTCCCTAACACTCTTCAATTTTTTTCAAAAATTTATTTAATAACAATTTTCATTTGTCAAATATTTTGCTATTTTTGCACATATTATTTTCAAATCTAATATTCTAAACATATGAAAATGAACGCAGCAGGCTGGATTGGAGTCATTATAGGCGGCTTAGGCGGCTTAATCGGAATGACCGTAGCCATTATGGCTTCACCGGTATTCGGAAGTATTTTTGCTTTAGTATTTATTGTTGTATTTGGAGGCGTATTCTGGTCCTTCTTTATTAAGCCGGCAATGGTTCGCAGCAAGCTTGCCAAAACCGGAGTTCCTGCAACAGCAAAAATTGTTAGCCTTGCAGATACGGGCGTAACAGTTAATATGAATCCGCAGATCAAATTAACTTTGGAAGTCACGCCCCCAATGGGAGCGCCTTATATGGTTGAGATGAAGCAGGTTATTTCCAGATTAGACACTGCAAGTTACGCGCCGGGTAATATTCTTTCAGTAATAGTCGACCCCAACGATAAAAATTTAATTGAATTAAATACCGATGGCGGGGGAAGTTCTTACGGTGGTTCATCTTACGGCGGCGGAAACACAGTTGCGGCACAGAACACAGTTCCTACCGGGCCCTGGGCCGGGATGGGGGCAGATGAAGCAAACAAAAGACTGCTTGACTTAAATACCCAAAATGTAGCTTTAATGTCAAGCGGCGAACCGGGTAAGGCCATCGTTTTAAAATATACCTGGATGGGAATTTATGTCGGACCGGAAAATAATCAGGTTGCGCAGTTAGATCTTGAAGTTCTTCCGCAATCAGGTTCAACTTTTAAAGCACAGACAATTTGCGTTATCAAAGCGACGTCAGTTTCAAAATATCAGCCCGGCGCCGAGATATTTGTTGCCTACGACCGGAACGATAATTCAAAAGTTACAGTAACACACTCATAAAAATTAAAAAGGGGGCTTAGCCCCCTTTTTTTCTGTCGCCTTACTTCATAATTTAGAATTTACATTTTTCTTTTAGCTGTAAATACGCCGTTTGGCTGGTGAAAAACTAATTCAGATGCCGCATTGCCGGCAACATTAAAACTCACGCTGTATCCGGCAAGCCCTTTAATATCAAATTCGTTTACAATAGTAGATACCAGCTCATATGCCGGTTGTCCGGGCACCGTTAGAATTAAAGCTTTGTCGCCTCTTTCGGAAACAGAAACTACAGTTTCGTTTAATTCATAGCTCCCGATATATTTAGAGAAATCTACAGCCTTGGTTTCCGGAGCCCGCGTGAATTCAATTTCTTTTATGCTTGGTTCAAGCAGCGAAGAAACTTTATCGATCTGTCCTTTAGAATTAATGAAAAACGATAGCTTCATTCCTTCAATTGATTCAGGTTCAACGCGGAACACATCATAATGAAAATGCACTAATTCGGATTCGAAAGTGTGGTAGCTTAAATGAAGCTTGTCATCTTTCATTGAAATTATCATTTTTCCGTAAGCAGGATTTTCGAATGTGCCTGTATAATCAGATAAGTTATGAGAAGGCTCAGTATCCGGAACGCGGTCCTTATCCTTATTGCTTTCCTCATCCTTATTATCCTCTTCGCTTTTTTTGAAATCCGGTAAGAAGCGGGCGTTCCAGTCAATTTCTTCAAGCCCGAAGAACTTATCCATCGCATAATTTCGTACAATAGAATTGAGCGTTGTGTTTTCCATATTGGTCAGAATAACGATCCCTATAGAATCCATAGGATACAACGCAACATCAGCCGTAAATCCGTCAATGTTGCCGCCGTGCTCAACTCTTAAATGTCCGCGGTAAGAAGTAATAAACCAGCCCAGTCCATAACTTTGATAGAATACATCTTTGGTCAGAGCGCTTGGAACATTCATTTGCGGGGTATGCATTTCATTCATCGAAGACGATGAAACTATTTGTTTTCCGTTATAGCTTCCGTTATTCAGCTGCATTATCATCCAGTTTGCCATTTCTTTCACGCTCGAGTTTATGGCTCCCGCCGGCGCCATCGCTGAAATTTCTCTGAACGGTATTTCTTTAACGATACTTTTTTCGTCTCTATACGGTTTTGAATAATCACCAGTCTGCTGCATTGCGTTAACTGTAAAATCGGTATTTGACATATCAAGCGGAGTGAGAATATTTTCTTTAATATAATCTTCCCACTGCATGCCGCTCACCTGTTCGGTAAGATATCCTGCAGAGAGAAACATCATATTCTGGTATTGGAATGAGGTCCTGAACGGTTTACTTGGCTCAAGATATCTAAGCCTGTCGATTATTTCTTTTCGTGAAAGATCCGAACCGTACCAGACAAAATCATGGCGCGGCAATCCAGAGCGGTGGCACATCAGGTCGCGGGGCGTTATGTTCATAGTTGTGTAATCATCATATAGTTTAAATGTAGGGATATAGTTTATAACAGGTTTGTCAAGGTCTATTTTACCCTGATCGACTAATATGCAAACTCCGGTAGAAGTAAAAGCTTTTGTACAGGAGCCGATGGCAAATAAAGTATTCTCATCTGCCGGCAGATTATTTTTTACATCCCTGTAGCCGAATCCTTTTGCATATATCACAGCTCCGTTTTTCACAATCGCTATGCCGCAGCCCTGAACCTTCCAATCTGCCATTGTCTTTGTAACATATTCGTCGAATCCCTGGAGGCTTTGCTCAGTTGTTTGCTGCTGGGCTAATAAATTTAAATTAAGAAGAAATAATATGACAGGTAAAGCCAGCTGTAAATATTTTTTGCTCATATGATTTAATGTTTATTGTTTTTGACTATATAAAAATAGCAAAGGTTTCAATTTAATAACAGATAAGCAAAAATCCATTCAGGCTAACATCAATTTCCGTGCCAATTAAATTAGTTTTACTAACTTTTCAGTTTGATTTTTGTATTGACAAATATTAAATTTAATTAAAATCAATCCGAACATAAGTTATAAAGGGGGTATCATGAAAGCTGCAGCAGTTTTTTCATTTATTCTTTTCATAATTTTCGCCCACTCTTTAGATTCTTTTTCACAGGTAACTTATTATACTCAAAGTATTCCTAAATACAGCCTGACTTTAACGTTGGGATATAATTATACATTAGGCACCGCAAACGGAGACCCGTCAGGTATTAACCTTGTGTATGATAATACAGTTGATCACGGATATTTTGTAACCCGCAATTTTGGGATGCAGCAGGGAGGAAGCTTTTTGGCTACCGGCAAAATGGCTATAGATAAGAAGAGGCAATTAAGGCTAACAGGAAGTTTGGGATATACTTTGTTTTATAATTCAGAATCAAACGGTTTGAACCGGAGCAAGTGGAGCATATTCACCCTTGGAGCAGGCACGGAATATTTTCTGAGAAGATCAGGCTCATCAAAACCGTTTGTAAGTTTTGATATAGATTACAATCTCGTGTTTGGCGGCTGGCAAACCAACGTTACATACCCTGATAATACCAAATCAAATGTATATGTTAAGTTCATTCCCACAAGCAGGGTAGGTATTTCAATTGGATCAGGCGCAGAGTTTATTATCAATAATAAAACTTCACTTGTCGCGGGAGTAAGAGGCGTTTGGTCTAACATATTGCCAAAACAAAACAGCTCTGCATTTTCCAGTTATGAGCTTTATGTAAATGACTCGCGCGCTACGAACGGAAGCATTGTAACTGCGACTAAACAGGTTATTTATATGCAGATTTTTTCAGGGCTGAGTTTCAATCTCTTTTAGGTATCATATCCGTTATTCTTTAGCGACTTGCCGGAAGGGGGGATTTCCGGCAGGTTCGCATTTTTTACCTTTGCTTATCATTACTATTTAAAATTTGTAATAATTATTTTAGCTTTAAGTCATTTTAAAACTTAAATCTAATTTAATATGCAATACAAAACACTGGATGAATTTCTAAAAGATTGGGCTTATGAAAGCAAAGCCACACAAAAATTATTTGAGAATTTAACAGATGAATCATTGAAGCAGCAGGTACATCCCGGCGGCAGGACTTTAGGCAGGCTGGGCTGGCACATTACCGAAACATTCGGGGAAATGATGGAACGCACCGGATTGAAAGTATTCTCTCCTGATATGAGTCATTACAATGAAAACAGCGCGGCAGATCTGAAAAAATGCTATAAAGACGCCAGCGACTCGCTGGTTGAAAAACTAAAATCCGAATGGAACGATTCAACATTAGCTGTAGAAGACGATATGTACGGCGAGAAATGGAAACGCGGAACAACTCTGTCTGTTTTAATTACACATCAAGCACATCACCGCGCGCAAATGACGGTGCTCATGAGGCAGGCGGGATTGAAAGTCACGGGCGTATACGGTCCGGCGGCTGAAGAATGGGCGGCTATGGGCATGGAAGCGATGAAATAGGTTACAAGTTGAAAGTTGCAGGTTACAGGTTAAAGATTTGCGGGGAAAATATTATTTTGAAGTTGTTTTTGATTAAATACTGTAATGTCAGAATTAAAGGGAGCATAATCGCTCCCTTTTGTCATTATATTTGTAATACTTAATATACTTTTTCTGGAATCTTTAATTTGATTCTAACTTAATTGGAATATACTATGAAAAAGTTAATTTTTACCTTAGCGCTAATGGTTGTCATATCTTCTCTAAGCTATTCACAATTTCCTCATCAGGAATGGGTTCAATCGTTTGGCACAAATGGCGGCGCAGCTGTATTTTTAGCTGTTGATCAACAAGGCGCTTCATATGTTGCGGGCTCTGTAGACTGGAGTGACGGTCCGGAGAGTGTTTTTTTGAATAAGGTTAGCCAAAGCGGTAATATATTGTATACAGCAAGCGTTGACACTTGTTCATTTGCCGCAGCGTTTAAAGATGCTTCTAACAATTTATTTGTTGCCGGCGTTTCTATGTACTCAAGTCCTAAAAAATCTTCTATAGTAAAGTTTGACGCTTCCGGCGCCAGGCTATGGAATATCTATGATGATTTTGCTTACAATGATGCAATAATAGACTTAAAAGGCGATGCATCAGGAAATGCTTATGTGCTCAGATATAAAGCAGGTATAAACCAGATAATCAAATATAATGCTTCTGGCGCTCAGCAGTTTATTATGAATATTGCCGACACCATAGCCCCTGCTAGCATTTTACTGGATCATTTATCCAATATAATTATTTTGGGAAATGCGAACCCCGGAGGTTCTTCATATTCAATAGTGACAATCAAATACTCCCAAGCCGGCTTAAAGCAATGGAAATCAGTTTTTGTTACGCCCGTGTCTTTTCAGAGCAATCCCCATTGGAAAATATTTGAAAGTAATGCAGGAAACATCTACGTAATGGCTTGCATATCTTATCTTGCAAATTCAATTGATTACGGAGTAATAAAATACAATTCCTCAGGTCAGCAGCAATGGGTTGCACACTTTGACCTAGGCCAA
This sequence comes from uncultured Ignavibacteriales bacterium, assembly GCA_964568655.1. GTDB lineage: Bacteria > Bacteroidota > Ignavibacteria > Tepidaquicellales > OLB5 > CAWFKW01. The sequence goes on from CAZMRG010000013.1 coordinate 20,872, forward strand.
TATGACGTTGCTATGGATATGGCGCTGGATGCATCCGAAAACGCTTACGTTACAGGATCAGTAGGCACTGTTAAATTCAATTCATCCGGCATTTTTCAATGGGTTGAACCCACAGCGGGAATGAGCGCTATTACTCTGGATAAAAATGGCAATGCATTTGTTACAGGTTCGGCGGCAGTAGGAAATTTCAGCGGTATGAATTCCATTAAAATAAATCCGGAAGGGATATTGCAATGGAACATTGTCTACTCGAATTCACCGCCTTTCAGCGCCTGGGCTGATGCAATCGGATTAGATACATCCGGTAATGTGTTAATTTCCGGTATTACAGGATCCACTCCTATTCCCGGTTATCGCGGAGGGGCCGCGGTGGTTAAATATTCGCAGCTTAATGGTATAACAAAAATTGGGACCACAGTTCCCGTTCATTATTCTTTATCTCAAAATTTTCCCAATCCGTTTAATCCAACTACTAAATTTAAAATTGAGATTGCAAAATCATCTTTCACAAAAGTTACTGTGTTTGATGTTTTGGGAAGGGAAGTTGCGACTCTTGGTAACCAGCAATTGCAGCCGGGGACTTATGAAATTAGCTGGGATGCATCAAATTATCCAAGCGGGGTTTATTTTTATAAAATAACAGCAAGTGAATTTACGGCGACCAAAAAAATGATTATTTTGAAATAATAGTTCGTAAATAAACAAGCGCTCTTTTTAAATTAATTTTTATTTAGAAATGAAAAAGTTAATCTTAATTTTAATATTTTTTTCAGGGGCAATACGTGCACAATGGCTGCCTGAAGTCAGATTAACAAATGACCCTGCGTTTTCCTCTATGTCTTCAAGTAATGCCCGGTGTGTAGCTTCAATTCGAAATTTAGTGCATGTTGTATGGAATGACTCCCGGGACGGGTATAATGAAATATATTATAAGCGCTCTACTGATGTAGGCTTAAGCTGGGGAAACGATATAAGATTAACCTTCTACACCGGTAATTCAATAGATCCATCAATTTCAGTTTGGGACTCAAATGTATATATTGTTTGGGTTGACTCTCGTGATGGAAATGCAAATATTTATTACAAGAGCTCAACAAATGACGGCGTTAACTGGGGAAGTGATATTCGTTTATCCACCGGTATAATGGAATCACAAAATCCTTCTATTACTGTATCAGGTCTTATTATTCACGTAACATGGGAAGATAATCGTGACGGGAACTGGGAAATCTATTATAAACGGTCATCTGACGGAGGCATATCGTGGGGTTCTGATATAAGATTAACTAATAATAACGCTTATTCCGAAAGTCCTGCAATTGCAGGCAGCGGCCAGGTTGTTTATATTACCTGGTCTGATAATAGGAATAATAGTTACGGAATTTATTATAAACGTTCAACTGATGGCGGTGTGAGCTGGGGAGCGGATACACGATTAACTAATCAGTCTTCTGGTTCATATCATCCTACTATTGCATTGTCCGGAAATGATGTTCATATTGTTTGGTATGATTACCGAAGCGGTAACCCGGAATTATTTTATAAACACTCAACAAACGGCAGTAATTCCTGGTCTGCTGATATTCAAATTACAAGCAGCCCGGCATATGCAAATGAATCTAACGTATCTGTATCCGGACAGAATGTTCATGTTGTATGGATTGATCTGCGGAGTAACGGCGCTATGCTTTTTTATAAACGATCAACAAATGGGGGCATAAGCTGGAACGCTGAAACTCAGTTAACAGATGGCGCATCACTTGCTGTTTTTTCCTCAATGGCAGTTTCCGATTCAGCAATACATGTTGTGTGGGCTGATGTTCGCGGCGGAAGCTGGGAAATATACTATAAAGAAAATCCTACCGGTTACACTAACGGGAATATTGGTCCTGAAATTCCGACTAATTTTTCTCTATCTCAAAATTATCCAAACCCATTTAATCCAATTACTAAATTTAAAATTGAAATTGCAAAATCATCATATACTAAGGTTAATGTTTATGATGTTTTGGGAAGGGAAGTTGCAACTTTAGTAAATCAGCAATTACAGCAGGGGACTTATGAAATTAGCTGGAATGCTTCAAATTATCCCAGCGGAGTATATTTCTATCAGTTAACAGTTAACACCGCAAGCGGGATTTCGATTATATCAGAATCGAATCTCAACAGTGTGCAGTTAACATTAACAAAGAAAATGATTTTAATAAAGTAGTAATGCTTAACCGCTTTTGAGATCCGCTCTGCGGGATTTCCCGGATAACAAATTTCATAAATAAATATTTTTTAATGGACGCTTTTTTGCGTCCATTTTTATATTATATTTGAACGATTAAATAGAAGAACTTACTTTTCCCCCTTATTTTCCTGACAGTTCAGGCCATAATCAACATTATTGTATTTAAAAAATATCCAATCTAAAATCAAAATAAACAAAAAACTAAAATGTTGAATGAAGTAAAATCCAAATTATTTTCAAATACTTCAAAGTTATTCGTATTTTTATTTTTAGCGGGTAGTATTTTTCCGCAATTACTTCACGCGCAATTCACGCAGCAAGGTCCAAAGCTTACCGGCGCAGGGGTAGTTGGACTTTCCGAACAGGGATATTCTGTTGCCATTTCTTCGGATGGTAATACCGCAGTAGTAGGCGGTATCAAAGATAATAACTTTGCGGGAGCTGTTTGGGTTTTCACGCGAAGCGGAGGTGCTTGGACGCAGCAGGGACCAAAACTTGTCGGTACAGGCGCTGTTGGGGGCGATGTTGAACAAGGTTCATCAGTTGCAGTTTCTTCAGACGGCAATACTCTTGTTGAGGGCGGCCGTGATGATAATAGCTTCGCAGGCGCTATCTGGGTATTCACTCGAAGCGGAGGCATTTGGACGCAGCAGGGTCAGAAGCTTGCAGGAACGGGCGCTGTAGGAAGCCCGGTTTATCAGGGAACCTCGGTTGCCATTTCTTCAGATGGAAATACTTTTGTAGAAGGTGCATATAATGATAATAACAAAGCCGGAGCAGTCTGGGTATTCACACGAAGCGGAAGTGTTTGGACACAGCAGGGTTCTAGGCTTGTAGGCACAGGCGCTGTTGGAGCTATAGTATGGCAGGGTACTTCAGTTGGCATATCTTCAGACGGAAATACCCTTGCTGAAGGCGGATATGAAGATAATAATGGCGCAGGAGCAGTCTGGATATTCACAAGAAGCAGCGGCGTTTGGACACAGCAAGGTCAAAAGATCGTCGGCACAGGTTCAATTGGCAGTCTGGTTTATCAGGGAAATTCCGTATGCCTTTCTTCAGACGGAAATATTCTTGTCGAAGGCGGTTATTATGATAATATTGGTACAGGTGCAGTCTGGGTCTTCACGCGAAGCGGGGTTGTCTGGACACAACAAGGTTCTAAGCTTATCGGCGCTGGTACAGTTGGAGCCGCATATCAGGGCGTTTCAGTTGCTATTTCTCCTGACGGAAATAATTTTATCGAGGGCGGTTTTGAAGATAATACCGGCGTTGGAGCAGTTTGGATATTTACCCGCAGCGGTAATAGCTGGACACAGTTAGGGCCGAAGCTTATCGGCTCCGGACCTGTTGGACCGGCCGAACAAGGCAGTTCAGTTGCAATTTCTTCAGATGGTACTGTTATCGAAGGAGCTTACGACGATAATAATACCCAGGGGGCAGTATGGGTTTTCTACAATCCAACGATTGGTATATCACCGGTTTCCAGTCAGGTACCAAAAAATTTCATCTTATCTCAAAATTATCCCAATCCATTTAATCCAACTACAAAATTTAAAATTGATATTGCTAAATCTTCATTCACAAAAGTTATTGTATATGATGTATTAGGAAGGGAGGTTGCAACTCTTGTTAATCAGCAATTGCAGCCGGGGACGTATGAAGTAAATTGGGATGCATCAAATTATCCGAGCGGCGTTTATTTTTATAGATTAACAACTCAAAGTTATTCGGCAACGCAAAAGATGATTTTGCTCAAGTGATAGAATAAAAAATATTTTAGGATTTTAAGCTCTGCTTTTAAGCAGGGCTTTCTTTTATTTTACTTTTGCTTTCTACCTTTTGCCTTCTGCTTTTCCTTTATGTTTCATTTACAATTTATCTTTAGTAATTTTACCTTATAATTAACAAAATCATTAATTTGATATCAAAGCAAAGTAAAATATTGTTTTTAGGGCTTCTGTTTATTGTAGCGTTAATTTTTGCGCGCGGCGGCGCTCCAATAGCAGAAAACAATGAGTATAAGAATTTAGATAGATCAGGCGATTGCGATACTACTTTATGGGGAAGGGTATATAACCCTGACAGGCTGGAAATATTAAATTCATGCGTTACTGTGACCGGAACAATAGAAGAATCTAATCCGGATGATGATGGCGACCAGCATATGCTACTCAGGCTAGATAAAGGTTTCGAGAACTATGTAAATGAAAGAAATTTTAAAAAGAAAAACGGCTGCCTTGTTATTGAAGCTGTTTGTGTGAACGGAGTGTATAAAAAGAAAGTCGGTTCCACTTGTGATGGATATGTTAATAATGTTCTGATCCCTAATATCGGCGATCGCGTTTCAGTCACCGGTAGCTTTGTTAACGATACACACAATGGGTGGAATGAAATTCACCCGATAACAAAAATTGAAATTTTGAAATAGAACCTATGAAAATTTTAGATCTTGAACATAAAAAGGACAAACTTGCATCAAAGCGAATGTTCAGGCACAGACTAGCCAAAGCTTCAGCGTTAAGCGTATTTATTTTTGCAGTTTCACTCACAGTCGGAGTTGTTGGATATCACATTCTCGCAGATCTTCCATGGACAGATTCTTTTTTGAATGCATCTATGATACTTGGCGGAATGGGTCCCGTTGATACGCTTACAACAAAAGCCGCGAAAATATTTGCAGGATGTTATGCGCTCTTTAGCGGAGTTGCCTTTATTTCAAGCATGGCAATATTCATAACGCCTATTTTGCACAGGTTTTTGCACAAGTTCCATCTTGATTCACCCGAAATGAGAGGGATATAAAAAAGTGAAAAGTAAAAAGTGAAAAGTGAAAAGTAAAAGATAAAATATTATAACCGCTCCATATACAAAAAACAGGAGGGGAACCCAGAAATATATAGGCATTAATTGAATAAAAAACTTAAAGCGGTATTCTTTGATTTCGATGACACTCTCTTTGATCACCGTCACTGCAGCAGGACAGCGCATTTTGTGAATCCCCGCGGAAGCGGGGATCTTATTTGGGATATTAAGGATTCGTGAGAATGAAAAATAAATTAAAAGCAGTTTTTTTTGATTTCGATGACACTCTATTTGACCACCGACACTGCAGCAGGACAGCTCTTGATTGGCTAAGAAACAATTACAACTGCTTCAACGGAACTACACTTGATGAGCTGGAACTGGAGCATCTAAAAATCCTTGAAGAAATTCATTTCCGCAAAGTGCTAACGGGTGAGTTTTCTATTGATGATGCCCGTGCAGAAAGATTCAGAAGGATATTCAAAAATCATGGTATGGAATCACCGGAAAATTCAATGCTTGAAGCGGCAAGGAATTACCGAAAAGTTTATGAGTCTTCGTACAAGCTTGTAGATGGCGCTAAAGATTTGCTTGATTCTATTAAAGGAAAAACAAAAATAGTTGTAATCACTAATAATCTTATCAAAGAACAGGAAGGTAAGATCAGGAAATGTAATGTTGAAAATTATATTGATGAGCTTGTAACGTCTGAAGAAGTTGGATTCACTAAACCCGAACCGGAAATTTTCCATGCAGCTTTAAAACGGGTAAATTGTACGCCGGATGAAGTAATTATGGTTGGGGATTCATGGGAAAGGGATGTGCTGGGCGCTGTTAACGTTGGCATAAAAAATATCTGGATAAATATATTTAATGACCCATTCCCGGATAAAGATTTAGCAGTTGAGTTTAAATCCACAGCAGAACTGAATAAAAGTTGTATGCTTTATGATTTAATGAGCGATTAACCTGATTTAATCTATCCATTCCTGAATTTAACAGTTACTTGCGGATTGTCATATTCGGCCAGTTCCTCTAAACGCGAAATAATTTTTTCTTCCCAATAAGAATTTATGCCTTCCGGTAATCCTGAGTTGTCTCTATCATATAGCTTTTGTTCAGTTTCTTCATCTTTAACAACCTGGTAATACATTTCTTTTGCATCTGAAAGTGACTTAGCTTCCAATATCTTCTTTCTCAATAATCTGGCATATATTTCACAAATATCAAAATGCCCCTGTTCATGTTTTAAACATGCTGTATCATCCGCGTAGCGTATCCATGATTTACTTCTATCCATCACAGCATTTATTGTAAACTCCGCTCTTTTGCTGTCGGCTTTAGTGTTTACTATTATTGCTTTTGTTATCTTGCCAAGTTCCTTGAATTCCATGTCATTTTTAAAAAGCAAAGTATCAGAACCGCCTCTGCCTCTAAAGTCATCAAATGTAAGTCTGTAGTTTACATCCCAGGCAATTTTGTCGGATTTGGAATAATATTCTGTTGAATAAGTTAATCTTAGACATGCAGCGAATAAGATAATAAAACAGGTAAATTTGGATAATCTAAACATGGCGCTTTTATTTTGATAAAAAGTTGATTTAACTGCACAATATTAATAATTAACTATAATATACGCAAAACATTCCCACGAAGGCGGGAATCCATTTCATATGCCGCTCCTAACGGAGCTAAAAGATTGGTAGTTATAAATTTCTACAAATATGCCGCTCCTAAAGGAGCTTAGAAAAATGAATAATTCTTGTAAATTTGTTCTATTTACGTAACTTCAATAATTAACTATAAGTGAGTTCAAAAAGTTACACAAAATATTAAATTGGTAACTGCTTAATTTGAAAATGCTTTTTCTATAATCTCAAAACCGTTAAAACGGTTTCGAATTCCAGTATTTGATTAGCCCACGACTTAAGTCGTGGGCTGAAAAAAAGCGCATTTTAATTAAAACCACTTCAGTGGTTTCTAATTTGAAATTTTTGAATTTTTTCACTTTAAAAATGCACGCTTATATATTCTTATATATTTTAGTTTGTATTGAATGATTTGAGTAGTATTTTTGTAATTAATTCTAAAATTTGCTTTGATTATATATTTTTCAATATTAATATAAATGAACGACCGTAATCCGTTAGAAGAAGAAAATATAAATGAGGAAATAGTCGACCTTGGCTTAGCGTCAAAGGATATAGTCAAAGGCCAGCGGCTTATGAACAAAGACGGGAGCTTTAACGGCAGAAGAACAGGCTTGCCGTTCTGGGAGTCGTTTAACTTCTATCATTACCTTGTTGGAGTTTCATGGCTTAAGTTCATGCTGCTTGTCATAACCGGTTATGTTGCGCTGAATTTAATTTTTGCGCTTGTATATTATTTGATTGGCGTTGACGGTCATTTAATAGGCGTAATTGCCGCCAACGAAGCAGAAAAATTTCAGGAAGCGTTCTTCTTCAGTTTTCAGTCGTTTACTACAGTTGGATATGGGAGGATAAGTCCCATTGGCGCTTTGGCAAGTTCAATAGCTTCTTTTGAATCTTTGATAGGTTTATTGATGCTGGCAATCGCTACAGGCTTGTTTTACGGGCGATTTTCAAGGCCCATTTCAAAAATTCTATATAGCAAGAACGCGATAATAGCGCCGTTCAAAGATATCAACGGATTTCAGTTCAGAATTGCCAATGAGCAGCATAGCGAATTAATAGATGTTGAAATACGTGTAACAATGAGCAAGCTTGTTTTTGAAAGCGGCACGCCTGTCAGAAAATTCTTTAATCTTGAACTAGAATACACTAAGATAAATTTTTTCCCTCTCGCATGGACAATCAATCACCCGATTGATAAAGATAGTCCAATGTATGGCATGACAAAAGAAGATATTGATCGCTCCCAGGCGGAGTGGTTTATTTTGCTCCAGGGATTCGATGATATGTTCAGCACCATTGTTAATTCCAGGTCATCTTATAGGTACAACGAGGTTGTAGTTGGAGCCAAGTTCGACAACCTTTACGGCAAAGACAGTTCCGGCAGGGTTACCGTCGAGCTTGATAAAATTGATGATTATCACGAAATGGAGTTAAATAAATATTAAAATTATTCCTTTCCACCCCCTCTGTATCTCCCCTCTACGAGTCTTCGACTCGAAGAGTCGTGGACCTGTTAGGCCTGCCTGCTGCAGGCAGGGGAGACGAATTATTAATTACTAGAATGTCTGTTCGAATGAAGCGCCTCTGTTTGCTGATTTGACCTTGTTTCATTATCTTTGTATCACTTTCACAATCATAAAATTAATTTCTAACCAGGGAGGCAAAAAATTATGAAATCATTTATTTCATTTAGAGTTATTCTGTTTTTTATTTGTTTATTTGTTATTTCATCCCGCTTGCATGCGCAGGATGATATGGGCAAACCCAAGCCAATTGATAATCCAACTATGGCAATGTTCATGGGTACTTGGACTTCCGACCCGTATGAATTTTTTGGATCAAACTGGACCGATGTGGCTACACACTCAATGAAATACAACGGGCAATATATGGTAATAGATTTAAGCAGTAAAGATGATAAGTCGCATTCCTACACTGGAGTTATATACATCTCCTGTGATAAGGATGGTGCCATATCCGGGTGGGGATTTGATGAATGGGGAGGGGTTACCACTATGACCGGTAAGGCAAGCGGCAACCATGTTTCTTTAACCAGTAAGAGCGCTATGGGCACCGAGCAAAGAGAGATTGAAATTAGTGGCAGCACAATGGTTCACACAATATCCTCAGTAATGAAGGGACAGGATGGAAAAGATATGACCATGAAAATGACAGTCACATATCATAAAAACTGATTTTAGGTTTTGTATAAACCTGACAGGTTTTCCAACTTGTCAGGTTTTACTTTTTTACCCGATGTGTTTTCTCTCTGCGAATCTTCGACTAGAAGAGACAAATTATAGCTTTATTACTCATTATTCATTGTTTATTATTCATTAATAATTGCCCTACTTACTAACTTTATTTTGGTTACCTTTGTAAAAGTTAAACTTTCCTCTACAGAGAACTGCCACGGATTTTTAACCGCACTATAATTTTAATATCTCTAGAAAGACTATCTGTTAATGAATAAATCAATTTTTGAAGAATATAATATTTCTGAAGAGCTGAATAATGCCGTTTCGGCGCTTGGTTTTGAAGAAGCCACGCCAATTCAGGCGCAGGCAATACCGCTTATGCTGGAGGGTAGGGACCTGATAGGTCAGGCTCAAACCGGAACCGGCAAAACCATCGCTTTCGGAATTCCGCTAATACAAGCTGTAGATGCGAGCTTAAAGCATACTCAGGCTATTGTGCTTTGCCCAACAAGAGAGCTTGCAATCCAGGTTGCCGAAGAATTCGGGCTGCTTTTGAAATTTAAGAAAACAGTACATGTGCTTCCGATCTATGGCGGCCAGCCGATTGAAAGACAAATGCAGGGCTTAAGAAAAGGCGTGCAGATAATTATTGCCACACCCGGCAGGCTTATTGACCATCTCCAGAGAAAAACCATAAATCTCTCACAGGTAAAAACAGTTGTTCTTGATGAAGCTGATATCATGCTTGATATGGGTTTCAGGGAAGATATAGAGATTATTCTTAAGACTACTCCGAAAGAAAAACAAACAGTGTTCTTTTCGGCAACTATGCCAAAAGCGATTCTGGAGTTAACTAAGAGATATTTAAAGAACCCGGAATATATAAAAGTTGTTCACAAAGAGCTTACCGTGCCGAGCATAAATCAATATTATGTTGAAATAAAACAGGGCATGAAGCTTGAAGGACTTTCAAGATTATTAGATCTATACAATCCAAAGCTTTCATTGGTCTTCTGCAACACAAAACGCGCGGTTGATGATTTAGTTAATCACCTGCATGCAAGAGGATATTTAGCCGAGGGACTTCATGGCGATATGAAACAGAACCAGCGCGATAAGGTGATGAAAAAATTCAGAACGGGACAGATCGATATTCTTGTAGCAACCGACGTTGCGGCTAGGGGAATTGACGTTGATGAGATAGATGCGGTGTTTAATTACGATATGCCGCAGGATGAAGAGTATTACGTGCACAGGATAGGAAGAACGGCAAGAGCCGGACGCGCCGGGCAGGCTTTCACTTTTGTAATGGGAAAAGAAATTTATAAGATACGTGATATTGAACGTTTCACAAAGACTAAGATAACCAGCAAACCGCTGCCCAAGCCTGAAGACGTTGCCGAAAAGAAATCGGAAGGTTTGCTTGAAAAGATCAAAGCCGCTATTGGCGATGGTAAGGGACTTGTAAAGTACGAACAGGTTGTTCAGCAATTAGTTCAGCAGGATTTTACATCATTGGAAATTGCATCAGGATTGATGAAGCTTCTCATGAAAGATAAGCCTGTAGTTGAGGAATCTGAGACCAAAATGTCAAAACAGATCTCATTTAAAACTGATTATGATAAACCCCGCTCGAAAGAAAGACATACTAAAGAACGCCATTCAAAAGACAGGCATTCTGAAGAAAAATATTCTAAGGAAAGGCATACTAAAGAAAGATATGCTAACGAAAACGATCCAGGTTTAGATTTTTCAGGCAACAGGAACGGTGATAAAACCGAAAGATTGTTCATGAATATCGGGAAGAAATCCAAAGTAAATCCAAAGGATTTACTGAGAATGTTCACCGTTGAGGCGGGAATACCCGAAAAAAAGATTGTTGATGTTGATATGTACGACAAATTCAGTTTTGTCGAAGTGGATTCATCTTATGTAGATAAAGCAATTACTGCAATTGATGGTAGCACCATCAAGGGCAAGCGAATTGCAATAGAAGTAGCGAAAAGCAGGTAATATTTTTTCTAAAAACCTGGCAGGTCCTTTTAAACCTGTCATCTCTGAATCAATTTTACATGCCGTGGGAGCGTTCTTAGTATCGCTCCCTTTTTTTATGTACCTGAATCAAATTCTATGCAGTTGCCAAACCTATTTAATTTAACACGTTCGATGCCTAACGGCATCGTTCCATTTTGGATAATAATTCTATAAACGTTTGATGCCTAACGGCATCACTCATAATTATTAACTGAAGTTACGCAAAAATTCCCGCGAAGGCGGGAATCCATTTTCATATGTCGCTTCTAACGGAGCTAAAATATTGGTTATTATTAATTTCTACAAATATGTCGCTCCTAACGGAGCTTTGAAAAATGAACAATGATTTGTTTTTTTTGCGTAACTTCTGTTATTAATTAGATAGTTTTTTGAATCCCGGAGGGATTTAACGTTTGTAGTATTTTAAGGTAGAAAAAGGAGTTGCCGAAGGTATCGTACAACTTCTTTTGCTTACGTTATTATTTATATTGAAATACGAATTGTTCGCCTTCAGTCAATATTTTTATCTTCTCGCTGTATGGTTTTTGCTCTTCATATCCATAAACTGATTTTGCGCCAAATTCCTGAATAAAGTCTCTCAATGCAAATACAGGCGTGTCCGGGTCGTTGAAATAACGGATTGCGCCGTAATGAACCGGGATCATATAATCGGCTTTTAGGTCATCAAGCATCTTTAACGCGCCATACGGAGCGACATGATAAGTAGTGCCGTTATCCTCGGTGTTATCGCATTCCCTGCACGGCCCTATTGGAATCAGCGCCAGATCTATTTTGAATTTTTTCCCAATCGACTTAAATGCTTCTTCATCATAAATTGTATCGCCTGCGAAGAAAAATGTCATGCCGTGATATTCAACAATATAGCCTGTGCAGCCGGGTACGTTCCATGAATAGCTGTCTATCCCGTATCTTCCGCCCTGGTGTTTGGCAAAAACAGTTGTAACTTTTATTCCGTTAATTTCCCGTGTTTCACCCACATAATTTCTCTCCGCTGAATTTCCGGTGCGCATCATTACCATTTCCATTTTGTATGATGGTAGGTATTCTTCGTCGCCCTTAGGGAAAACCAAACTAGCATGAGGGAATCGTTCATTGATCCTGCTCAAAGTTGGCAGACTCAAATGATCCATATGCGCATGTGAAATTAAAACAAGGTCAAGCTTAGAAATATCTTCAAGATTCAACCCGGCTTCGACTTTCCTCAACATAAATCCGCCGATAACATCTTCAAAAACCGGGTCGACAATTATTACTTTGTCATCCATTTGGATCAATACTGACGAATGACCAATCCACAGGGCGGAGAGCTTAACGCTGTCTTTAATAGGATCCTTGATCTTGTTCTTAACTCTGATAGGCGAGCTAAAAATTGCGTCATCCATATTCCTCATTCCGACTCTTACAAACCAGCAGCCGGATAGCAGCAGGGAAAATAGTATTATCGTTGAAATGGAATATTTATGATAGAATTTTCTCATCAAAAGTATTTAAAGTAAAAACCAACATTATATTTAGAGCGATGGTCAAAATTATAACTGAACTGAATTCCCAGAATACCATATATTCCATAAAATCCCGCTTCGATTCCGTAAAAACCGTTTTTATCTCCAACGAGGTCTTTGCGGTAGTTGTATTTCGCGCCAATTGAACCTGAGAATAGTTCGCCCGCGTTTACCAGCGGAAAAGTGATCCTGCTGCCGGCGCTGATACCGAATCTGGATAGATTTGAGTAACTGAATGCCGCAGTCGCCCATTCAGGCTGAAGAAATAATTCTATAGAACCGGTAAATTTTCTAACCGGATTTATCATAAAGAACTGAGCGGCAGATGTATAGTGATTTGATCTAAATGATATGTTTATCGGAATTACCTGCCACCTTAATCCGAACTGTACCCTGGCGTTTTTATTATCTGAGTCCTGGATAAGAACCGGAGAAGGTACAGCCTGTAGAATTGTCCATGTCAGGTATTTTGTTGACGTCTTAGTTTCGTCCTGCGAATGTGAGCTTTTAGTAAAAGCCAGGATCAGGAGTGTCGTTATTAATATTTTCAGAAAATTTGTCAAATTTGGTAATAGCTGTTATTTCTTTAAATTCTCTATGCAAACATAAAGTTTCGTTTTGCAGATATTTAATTGATTTGTATCTCGATAAATTTCTTTGGCCTTTCAAAATCTAAAAGCAAGTTTTACGCGTTAAAAGGGTATCGGAGCTCAGTTTTGAGCTTCGGCAACTGAATTGCAACTTCACCGATTTTTTGTTATTTTTGTTAATTATAATAAAAAATTAAGCAAAATAAGCTATATCAAAGGAGAATATAAATGGTTGTTGACGTAATTATGCCCAAAATGGGCGAGTCTATAATGGACGGCAGAATACTAAAATGGCTCAAAAAGCCGGGCGAAAAAATTGACAGAGATGAATCTCTGCTTGAAATATCGACCGATAAAGTCGATACCGAAGTGCCCGTTGCTGACGCAGGAATTGTTGTTGAACTGCTGTTCAATGAAGGCGACGTAGCTAACGTTGGGGATGTTGTGGCCAGGATAGATACAGATGCAGCCAATGCCAAAGTAAAAACCGGCGTTCCTCAAAAGACAGAGGCAAAAGAACAGCCTGAAGTTAAGAAAGAATCTCCTAAAGAAGAACCGGCTCCTGTAGCTGACGTCTTAAGTGAAACAGCTGATTTAAAGGATGAGAAAGCCGGCGGCGGTTCAGGATTTTATTCTCCACTAGTAATGAATATCGCTTCCAAGGAAGGCGTCACTATGGAAGAGCTTACAAAGTTAAAAGGCACCGGCGTTGGCGGCAGGGTAAGGAAACAGGATATTTTAGCTTATGTTGAGCAGCGCAAATCGGCGCCTAAAGTTCAAAAAGCGCCGGCTAAAGAAGCTGTTCCGGAGAAAAAAGAAGTTGTTGTTGAGAAGAAATCCGCTGAGGCATACAAAGCTCCTGAATTGCATAAATCTCCTGAGCTTACAAGCATGTATAATATGCCCGGAGTAGAAGTTGTGGCTATGGATAATCTTCAGGCAAAAATGGCTGAGCATATGGTCATGAGCGTTCACACTTCGCCTCATGTTGCGGCTATTGCAGAGTGCGACATGTCAGCGGTTGAAAAAGCAAGAAAGGTACTGGGGGATGAGTTCCTCAAACGCGAGGGCTTTAAACTTACATATATGCCGTTTATTTGCGAGGCTGTTGTAAAAGCTTTGCAGGATTTTCCGCTTGTAAATGCATCGCTGGATGGAACGAATATACTGGTAAAGAACTTTATTAATTTAGGAATTGCCGTTGCTATGGACCAGGGCGGTTTGATTGTGCCGGTAATAAAAAATGCCGATAGCAAGAACCTTGTTGGAATTGCACGGGAGCTTACGGACTTAGCAAAAAGAGCAAGGGTGAAAAGGCTAACTTTAGAAGAAATTCAGGGCGGAACATTTACAATTACGAATTACGGCGTATTCGGCAATATAATTGGCACTCCTATTATCAATCAGCCGCAGCTGGCAATACTTGGCACAGGAGCGGTTAAAAAACGTGCCGTTGTAGTTGAAACATCAGAAGGCGATGCAATAGTAATTAAGCCAATGATGTACTTAACGCTTTCATTCGACCACAGGCTTGTTGATGGCGCTTTAGGCGGGAAATTCGTAATGAAGGTTGTTGAGTATTTAGAAAATTATACAACATAATTAAAACATAAATGGATAATCAAACAGCGGCCCCTCTGGCGCCGCAGCAACCCACGGGAGATGAGAAAATGCTTGCGCTTTTTGCGCATCTTTCCCTGTTCTTTGGCGGCATTATTCTTCCAATAATATTCTGGGCCATTAATAAAGACAAATCAAAGTTTGTTACGTTCCACTCTTTGCAGGCAGTGTGGTTTCATGTTGCTTATATATTTGTTTTTGTTTTCATAATATTTTTTGCGGTGATAGGCGGGTTCGGCATGGCGGCTCTTGGCGGAGTTTCATCCTCGCACATGAAAGGCAGCTCTATGCCGCCAATAGTTATAATACTTATGATTGCTTTCTATGGGCTCATTTTCTTAGTAGCTTGCGCCGGCATAGCTTATGCGATTTATATGGGAGTAAAAGCATATCACGGCGAGTTCAAAAAATACCCTGTAATTGGAAACATAATTTACAAAAAAGTATACGGTTCAAATTAAAATATGTCTGATATAGTTGAAATAAAGCTTCCGAAATCGATTAACACGCACCAGAAAAAGTATGCGGTTGAAAATCCTGATGTTGAAAACGTAAGACGCCCCGATTGGCTGAAAGTGAAGATACCAACCGGCGAGAATTACAGGATGCTTAAAAATCTTGTGCAAAGCAAAAAACTCAACACAGTTTGCGAAGACGCTAGATGCCCGAATATGGCGGAGTGCTGGCACAGGAAAACAGCAACATTTATGATACTGGGCGAGACATGTACGCGTTCTTGCGGATTCTGTTCCGTTAAGCTCGGTAAACCCGATGAGCTTGATTATGACGAACCGAGAAGAGTGGCTGAATCTGTAAGGGACCTTGGCCTGAAACATGCGGTAATAACTTCTGTGAACCGGGATGACCAAAAACTTGGCGGCGCCGATATATTCGCCATGACCATTACGAAAATTAAAGAGCTTTCGCCTGAGTGCAGAGTCGAAGTTTTGATCCCTGATTTTCGCGGAGTATGGGAAGCTCTGGACGTTGTGCTTGAAGCAAAGCCGGATATTCTGAATCATAATATAGAAACTGTTCCAAGGCTTTATCATTTCGTAAGGCCCCAGGCAAATTATGAAAGAACGCTTGAACTTCTGGGGAGAGCTAAACAAAAAGGTTTTATCACAAAAAGTGGTTTTATGGTTGGGTTAGGTGAAACTGATGAAGAAGTGTTTGAGCTGCTGAAGGATTTAAAGAGCGCTAATTGCGATATAGTTACAATTGGGCAGTATCTCAGGCCGGATAAGAACCATCTGCCTGTGCAAAGATTTGTACACCCGGACCAGTTTAAAAAGTACAGGGAAACGGGAATGGCTATGGGATTCAGGCATGTTGAATCAGGGCCGCTTGTGAGAAGTTCATACCACGCCGATGAACAGGCTTCGTAAAAAATATAAATCATATTAAAATAATTTGATAAAATTCAGAATTACCTTCGCTTTACTTCTCTTCTTGTTTTTGCTTACCGCAGCATCAGAACTTAGGGCGCAGAGTTACCAGCCGGAAACAACTGAATACCGCTATTGGATATATTTTAAGGACAAGGGTAAGTTTAAAAAGGACGATCCAATGACAATTGGAAGTGAAGCCTATAACATCGCAAAGTCAGAGTTGAGCGATAAAGCGCTTATAAGAAGAGCTAAAGTTCTTTCCCCCGAAAAGATTGTCAGCTACGATGATTTGCCGGTTAATCAGGAATATGTTGATAAAGTTAAACAGCTTGGTTTGCTTCCAAATGCGGTTTCAAAATGGTTTAATGCAATGAGCGTAATGGCAAAGAAAAAAGACTTAGATGTTGTAAAGAAATTAGGTTTTGTGGAAAAGATAGAAGGCGTGCATTATTTGGATAATGCAAATATTCCGTCAACAAAAAAGATTGTTGGGGATTATAAACAGCCTGTCGCGAAAACGAAGTATAGTTATGGTCCTTCATACTGGCAGAATGAGCAGATCAAGGTTCCTGAGCTGCATAATTTCGGCGTTACAGGATTTGGAGTAACTGTAGGAATGTGCGACGACGGATTTGCATGGAGAAATCACGAAGCTCTGAAAAATAGAAATGTCTTAGGCGAATATGACTGGATATTTAAGGATGATTCAACAGAAAATCAGCAATCTCCAAATCAGATTCCCTCAGATCCGATGGACCAGGACGGACACGGCACTGCGACAATGTCCACGCTTGGCGGGTTTAAAGAAGGTTCATTAATCGGCCCTGCTTTTGATGTAGATTTTTGGCTGAGCAAAACCGAATACGGCGCTTCTGAAACCCCGGTTGAAGAAGATTACTGGCTGCAGGCTGTTGAATGGATGGAAGCAAAGGGTATAGAAGTTATTTCATGTTCGCTTATTTATAAGCCATTTGATAAGCCGAATGATGAATATGATTACAAAGATATGAACGGAAGAACAACCGTTATTGTTCGCGCAGCAGAACATGCCGCATATCTTGGCATTGTTGTTGTGAACGCAATGGGTAATGAATACCAGACTCAGCCGCCCAGCATAGTTTCGCCACCCGACGGAGATTCAGTTATTGCGGTCGGCGCCATTGATAGCGCCGGTACAATTGCTTTCTTCAGCTCAAATGGCCCTACAAGCGACGGAAGGATGAAACCTGATGTGGTTGCTATGGGATTAGACGATTATGTCGCGACTTCTTATACGGCCAGCTCAAATGATACAACATATGCATATGAGAGCGGCACATCGTTTGCTTGTCCTTTAACGGCGGGAGTATGCGCTTTGATACTTTCCGCGCACCCTGAGTTAACGCCTATGCAGGTGAGAGAAGCTTTGAAAAATACCGCGAACAAAAAAGACAAGCCCGATAATGTTTATGGCTGGGGATTGATAAATGCTTACGACGCGGCTCTTTATTACGGAATGTTCACAAGCAACAAGCCTGAGATGGGCGTTCAGAGCAACGGAAATAAGATATTTTCTCTCTATGTCATTTCAAAAAACCCGGTTGACCCGGGTACTGTGAAAATGCATTATGCTGTTGACGGAAGCTCTGATTATAACGAAATACAAATGGAGCTAATAGAAAAGCTGGATAATAACATGACAGGAAAATACTATGCTTTACTGCCGGCAGATGTGAAGTATGATGTAATAAAATATTATTTCACAGCAACAGATTCCCAAAAGAGCGTAACAACGCCGTACAGCGCTCCTCAAAGATTTTTCTTTACAAAGAACGGCACAACTAATATAGAATTATACTAATTGCATAAATCACTTCAATCAACACATAAGGAAATTGAAAAGGCTATTTTAGTCTGCACTTCGATTCCAAAAGCTAATTCAGGCAAATCTTTAAAACGCAAGATATCTATGGAGCATCTTGAAGAGCTTGAGTTTTTGGCAAAAACAGCAGGAGCTGTAGTAACCGATAAGTTTTACCAGGAACGTGAAAAAGTTGATAGCTCATTCTTTATAGGTAAAGGGAAAGCAAACGAAATTGCTAAAAAAGTCGAGGATGAGAAGATTGACCTAGTGATATTTGAAAATGCCTTATCGCCGACTCAGATCAGGAATCTTGAAAAAGTAATTAAATGCAAAGTAATTGATAAGCCGGCGCTGATACTTGATATTTTCGCGTCAAATGCAAGAACTGCCGAGGCGAAAACACAGGTTGAATTAGCCCAGCTTCAGTACTTGCTGCCAAGGTTGACAAGGCAATGGACTCACTTATCAAAACAATTGGGAGGTATCGGAACAAAAGGCCCCGGCGAAACGCAGATCGAAACAGACAGGCGTTTGATAAGCGCGAGAATTTCTATGCTGAAGGAAAAGCTGAAAAAAATTGAAGAACAAAGAAAAACTCAGCGGCAGCAAAGAGCGGATTTCATAAGGATCTCACTGGTTGGTTATACAAACGTCGGGAAATCGACGCTGCTTAATATTCTTACTAATGCCGGAGTTTATGTCGAAAATAAATTATTCGCGACGCTAGATACTTCTACAAAATTACTCAAAGAAATTAACGGAAAGAAGCTTCCGCACCAGACTTTGATCTCAGATACTGTAGGATTCATAAGGAACCTTCCGCATGATTTGATAGAGTCATTTAAGAGCACACTGGCTGAAGTTGTTGAGGCTGATATTTTGATCCATGTAATAGATATTTCATCTGAAAGCTTTGAAGAGCAGATCACAATTGTGGATGAAACGCTTTCAAGCTTAGGCACGGAAAATAAACAAATTATAATGGCGTTCAATAAAGTTGATTTGCTCAAAGGCGATCAGCGCAGGGACACAATTGACGCGCTTAAGAGAAAATATCCGCAGGCGATCTTTATTTCCGCTGAAAAAGGAATAAACCTGAACAGTCTTTATGAAAAAATATTTGGATTCATCGAAGACGACTTATCTGAAGCCGAGCTAAGAATTCCGAATGACGATAAAGATGCTTACAGGATAATGAGCCAGCTTTACAGCCAGGTTGAGATACTGGACGTTAAGCATCTTTCAAAAAATATTAAGCTCAAAATAAGAGCAAGAAAATCGGAAATAGATAAAGTCCAACAATTCTTATACGAAAATAAAAACAGAAATAGAAAGGATTTGTCCCGCGTGAAACGGGACATGGTGGTTTAATTATGTCAACGAATTATAAAGGTGTAGATTATTTTAACATTGATTCTCTTTTATCGGATGAAGAAAAAATGATACGCGATACAACAAGAGATTTTGTATCAAACGAAGTAATACCAATTATAGAAAAGCACAACCAGGCTATGACATTCCCGAAGGATCTGATTCCTAAAATGGCTGAGCTTGGTTTTTTTGGGCCGACATTGCCCGCTGAATACGGCGGAATGGGAATAAATAACGTTTCATATGGACTTATGATGACTGAGCTTGAAAGAGGGGATTCGGGACTCAGGAGTTTTTGCTCTGTTCAGTCAGCGCTGGTAATGTACCCGATATATACATACGGCAGCGAAGAGCAAAAAATGAAATTCCTTCCAAAGCTTGCCAGAGCTGAGATGATAGGATGCTTCGGACTAACGGAACCGGATTTTGGTTCTAATCCCGGCGGCATGATCACTCATGCTAAGAAAGTTGATGGCGGTTATTTGCTTAATGGCGCAAAGATGTGGATTACAAATTCGCCTATCTCAGATGTTGCGGTTGTTTGGGCAAAGCTTGAGGGCGTTGTTCATGGATTCTTAGTTGAAAGAGGCACAAAAGGATTTGAAACTCCCGAGACACACGGCAAGCTATCTCTGAGGGCTTCTGTAACAGGTGAAATTACTTTACAGGATGCATTTGTTCCTGATTCAAATATATTGCCAGGTGTAAAAGGATTAAAAGGTCCTCTTTCATGTTTGAACCAGGCGAGATATGGAATCGCTTGGGGTGTGTTAGGCTCTGCGATGGAATGTTACACAACCGCGCTTGAGTATTCTTTATCAAGAGTTCAGTTTGATAAACCTATTGCTGCATTCCAGATGACGCAGGAAAAATTAGTTTGGATGCTGAATGAAATTACAAAAGGGCAGTTAATGGTTTATCGCTTAGGTAAGATGAAAGATGATGGATCGCTTAAGTTTGTTCAGGTATCCATGGCGAAACGTAACAATTGCGAAATAGCTTTGGCAATCTGCCGCATGGCAAGAGAAGTGCTTGGCGCAAACGGAATACTAGATGAATATCCTATAATGAGACATGCAAATAATCTTGAATCAGTAAAGACCTACGAAGGCACGCATGAAATGCACACGCTTATTATTGGCGAAGATATTACCGGCATTGGCGCATTTAGAACAGCGAATTAATAAATTTGTCAGATTCATCAGATTTGTCAAATTTAGCAAATTAAAGATTTAAAGATAAAAAATTAGAGCGGGTGACTTAAGTTACAGGTTCGCAAGTTGCAAGTTGCAGGTTAAAGCAAAAGATAAAAAAATTAAATTTAATTCCTTTGAGATTATTGAAGTTCATCTCCCTCTAACAGGGGGAGATACAGAG
>CAZMRG010000014.1:0-40505 GCA_964568655.1 uncultured Ignavibacteriales bacterium
ATGATATGCAGTAAAGATTTTTTCATAACAGTTATTATTTTACAAATAATATAACACGAAATTGAAATTTGTTTGAGTTAATTATTTGTCAAAATCATCTTTATTGTTTTTTTCATATATCTAAATTAAGTTTCCGGGACAAACGACAATTAAAGATTGCATGGGCTGGTTTTATCAATTCGAATCGTGGTTACTTTTGGGTTGGCAAAGGTAACGGGTGTTAAAATCCATGGATTGGTCAAAAACGATGCTGTATGAAACAAAAATCTAAACACAGGGCGCCTCTTATTACCGCTCTCCGCTATCGCGGAAAATTAAAGATCTTTGATTTTGTAAAAATATAATATACGAACTCAGTGAAAAAAATGATATTTATCATGTTTTTAAAAAAAATTCGATAGGGACTCAGATAGGACGGGAAGAAAAACCAAGATTCCCGCTTCCGCGGGAATGACAAACATTATTTTCGCCATATACATCAAGCTCACGTTTCACGTAGCCCCAATTATGAGTGTTGTCAAAATCGCTTGCGCCGAGCGATAGGCTATAATGAAATCCTGTCTGTTTAAATACATCCTTTCCTTTCCTGTTCGCTGCTATTATTGGGTACGGGTTGCTTACGAATACTTCTTTTGTGCCTGTCCTGAACTTTATTATTTAATTCCGGATTTATTTCTTTGAAAGATTTTATTTTCTTTTTGCCGTTGTTTTTCTGAACACATACTTTAAGGCATCTTCGAATTTTTCCACTGTAACAATTTCCAGTCCTTCTTTGATCTTGTCCGGAATTTCTTTCAGGTCCTTCTGGTTTTCTTTCGGTATCAAAACCGTCTTCATTCCGTTTCGCTGAGCTGCAAGAAGTTTTTCATTTAATCCGCCTATTGGCAATATCTCGCCACGCAGAGTTATTTCTCCGGTCATAGCCACGTCATGCCTTGTTGGTTTACCGGTAAGAGCTGATAGCATTGCAATAGCCATCGTAATACCCGCTGAAGGGCCGTCTTTGGGTATGGCGCCTTCAGGAATATGAATATGAATTTCTTTGTTCGCGAAAAACTCGCTCTTCAATCCAAGCGATTTTGCATTTGAACGTAAAAACGAAAGTCCCGCCTGCGCCGATTCTTTCATCACGTCGCCAAGCTGTCCGGTTAATGTCAGCTTTTCTTTGCCATGCATTACGCTCACTTCGATGTTAAGTATATCTCCGCCCATTGATGTCCATGCCAAACCAACAACAGAACCTATCTTGTCTTTTTTGTCGGCAGGCTTTTCCTTAAACTTGGGAACTCCCAGGTATTTTTCCAGATCATCAGGCGATACTTTAAACGCGTTATAGCTCTTTTTCCCTGTCTTAGAGCCATTTGATTTTACACGCTTCAAAACAATATCTTTAGTAATTTTTCTCATCAGTGAAGC
Source organism: uncultured Ignavibacteriales bacterium (assembly GCA_964568655.1). Classification (GTDB taxonomy): domain Bacteria; phylum Bacteroidota; class Ignavibacteria; order Tepidaquicellales; family OLB5; genus CAWFKW01. Next base: position 1,417 of record CAZMRG010000014.1, read on the forward strand.
TATTTCGCGCTCAAGATTTCTTACTCCGGCTTCTCTTGTATATTCGTTAATAATTTTCCTGATTATATCGCCTGAAATTTCAACATCCTTTTCAGTCAGTCCGTGTTCCAGCATAAGTTTCGGCATGATGTGCCTCAGCGCTATCTCAATTTTTTCATGTTCCAGGTATCCCGGCATTTGAATAATTTCCATCCTGTCAAGCAGGGGAGCGGGAATCGCATACTGCACATTAGCTGTTGTTATGAATAGAACCTTTGAAAGGTCATAATCAACGTCTAAGTAATGATCGTTAAAAGTGTTGTTCTGCTCAGGGTCAAGCGCTTCAAGCAGCGCGCTTGCCGGGTCGCCGCGGAAATCCATTCCCATCTTATCAATTTCGTCCATCAATATTACCGGGTTGCTTGAACCGGCCTTTCTCATTGATTGAATTATCTTTCCGGGCATCGAACCTATATAAGTACGGCGGTGGCCTCGTATTTCAGCTTCATCGCGTACGCCGCCCAAAGATATTCTTACAAAATTTCTGTCCAGCGCTCTGGCGATTGATTTTCCTAAAGAAGTTTTACCTACACCCGGAGGCCCTACCAGACACAATATTTGGGCTCTTGCTTTTATCGCCTTTTTATTTTTTACGTTCTTTTTAATTCGTTCTAAGTTATTCAGGATCGCAATATGCTCTAGAATTCTTTCTTTGGGTTTTTCCAAACCGAAGTGGTCGGCATCAAGTATTTCTTTTGCATGTTCAATATCAAGGTTATCCTGGGTAAATATGCTCCATGGAACGCTTATCAGCCAATCGAGGAAGTTTCTGGATACAGTTGCTTCAGGCGACATCGGAGGAGTCTTTTTCATTTTATTGAATTCCTCCATAGCCTTTTCTTTTACATCTTTCGGCATTTTGGATTTCTTGATCGCATTTTTAATTTTAACAAAATCAGGATCCGTTTCATCTTCATCATTCAGCTCTTCCTGAAGTATTTTGATTTGTTCCTGAACGATAAACCTGCGCTGGTTCTTCTGCATGCTCTGGTTTATCTTCGCTTCAATATCTTTTTCTACCTGGAATATCTCAATTTCGGAATTCAGAATTCCAATTAATTCATAATATTGTTTTATCAGGTTATCAATTTCAAGCAGTCTTTGTTTGATGTGTATAGGCACCGTAATTGTTGATGCGGCATAATATAATTTTCTATCCGCCTCTTTAATATTATCATAAGCCATCAATGATTCCTGGGCTATTGTGCGATTGTTATTAACGTAATCATAGAATAATTTTGTCGTCTGCCTTATTAACGCGTTCAGTTCGGTCGATTCTTCGATCTCAGGAAAAGAGTAACTTACTTCAGCCTCCAGAAATTCTTTATGCTTGAATTCTATTACTTTTGCCTGCACAATTCCATCAATTAAAACCTTGATCAGATTATTAGGAAGTTTTATCACCTGTATAACTCTTGCAATCGTACCGTGCCTGTAAAGATGCTCAGGAGAGGGATCCTCAACTTTTGAATCCGTCTGAGTTACCAGCATTATGTATTTATGATTATCAAGCGCATGGTTTATGGCCTTAACGGTAGTTTCTCTTCCTGCCAGTATCGGGTACATCATATACGGGAAAATCACAATGTCTCTGAGCGGCACAACCGGCAGCACAGTTGGGATTGTGTCTTTGTGATTTACCCCAATTTCATTAGCAATTTGGATTTTTTCGTCATTTTCATTCATAATTGTAAAATTAACCCCATTTTGTTCTATATTCAATTCATAATAATTTCGCTCTATATAATGAAATTAATATTGGATTCAAATAGTTCTATATAGTACAGCTTCCTTTTGCTTGTGATTTATATTGTTACTTTTTATTAAAAGGATTAACTTTATTCAATGAAAATTCAAAAAATTTGTAATTTTTGCCGTTCAGGGCTGTTTTTACCTGTTTTGGCAGCCGCTGTTTCCTTTATTTTATATTCCTGTTCCACATTCAATTATAAAACATACGACGAAAAGGTAAACAAGGATGTTGATGATCCCGAACCAAATTATGATTTAACGCTTGATAAGGATTTCCAGGATTATACAAATTTTATGTTTATCGGCAACAGGATAGAGAATTTCGGGAGCTATTTTAACACTTATTATAATGCAAGAGAGAATTTTGACGACGCGTATGACGATTATATGACGCGTATTCTTGCAAATTACGGCAACAGGATTGACTCGATATATATCAACCAGCCGCTTAGCCAGGAATCAATAGATCTGTTCAATAAGGCAATTGAAAAAGCTTCAAGGGTTATCCAGTATCACAAAAGCAGCGCCCTGATGGACAGGGCTGTACTGCTGATCGGTGAATGCTATTTTTATCTTGGCGATTATATTAAGGCGGAAAGAAAATTCAGCGAATTTGCTTCCAAGTTATCCAGAAGTTCAAGGTCTGATGAAAATCTGCTGTACTATTCCAAAACACAGCTCAGGCTTGGGAATTATGATGTTGCTCTCCAAAGGCTTCAGGATCTTATCAATACCACCCCGTCTGCCACTGTAAAGGCGGATGCATACCAGTCTATTGCAGAATATTACCTGAGTAAGAAAGATTACGAAGTCGCCGTAGATAATTACAGGAAAGCAATTGAGTTTTCGACTGATGGTCAGTTCAAGTCTGAAATGCAGTTTTTGCTTGCCACTGTGATAGCTCAGAAAGATAATGAACGTGCTGCAAGCGAGTTTGACAAGGTTATGGATTTTAGCCCGACTTATGAGCTGCAGTTTTATGCCAGGCTGGACAGGCTTAAATATCTTATTTTGGCAAAAGATTTCAAAACTGCCTTTCCTTTAATAGACAACCTAAGAGTAAAATATAAAGATGACCCTGACCTGGCGCAGCAGGTGGATTTCCTGAACGGTTATTATTACGATCAAAAAAAAGACTATAAGAAAGCATTCAGCGTTTACAAACAAGTTATCCAGGATTATCCTAAATCCGCAGCATCTTCAAATGCGAGTTTTCGCATCGGCAAGTATTATGAAAATGAACTGAATGATTATATGAATGCGCTTAGATATTACAGGTATTCAACCGAAGAAAGCGGAGCCGGCCAGTTTTATAATGAAGCTCTTGGAAAAGCGGACCTGTTTAAGAAATATTATGAGCTGCGCTCCGATATAGTGGGACAGCAAATAAATACAAGCTACGACTCGCTATTTATAATGAATACGAAAGGCAGCGTCAATCAAAACAACAACAATAACAACAACAATAATAATAATAATCCGAACATTGAGAATCCGGACAAAGGCAACCATAAAGGCGGCGGCGAAAGAGGAATTTTTTCCGACAGCGTGGTAAGCCGCGTGGATTCGATTCCTGAAGTAATAAAAAGTGATACTGCTGGTTTAAAGACCGTCATACAAAAAGACTCGGTTCAGGTAAAGAAGGGGAACTTTAAGGATTCAGTATTAAGCAAGCTGGGGAACCTGAAAGATACAAGTCGCGTGAAAACCCAGGTTGATACCAATCAGAATAAGCAGGAAACCCACATTGATTCAACGCAAATAAACGCTGAAAAAATTGCCAAAGCAAAATTTGAGATAGCGGAGCTCTTTGATTATGAATTTAAACGCGTCGATTCAAGCGAGTTTTATTATCTTTCCGCTTTTGAAGAATCGGGAGATTACGATTTTAAGAGCAAAGTGCTGTATGCTCTTTCAGGTTTATACAGGTCGGCAGGGAATACGGCAAAAGCCGATGAGGTTTTGAAAAGAATTGTGCACGAGTTTTCAATATCCCCCATTTCGCCTGAAGCAAGAAAAGAGCTGAATATGCCGGTTGAACAAACATCAAGCGATGCATCGGATAGCCTGTTTGACGCTTCAGAGAGCAGGTTCAGCGCTTCAGATTATGCGTCGGCGCTTGACGGTTATAAGCAGCTGCTGTCGCTATATCCTTCGTCCGTTCACTGGATAAAATCATGTTACAGCGCCGGATGGATCTATGAGAATGTGCTGCTCAAATCCGATAGCGCTTACCTGTGTTACTCGCGTGTAATTGCGTCGAATCCCAAATCGGAATACGCAGCCGCAATTTCAAATAAGGTGCTGGTATACGAAGATGCTTTAAAGCAGGCGATGGATTCAACTAAAACGAAAGATACTCTTGGGATGAAGCAGAATGAAGTTAAGACCGACAGCCTGATGAAAATGGGAAATAATCCAATTAAAGACACAGTTGTAAAGAAAATTGATGAGAGCGGTAAGGACGGTGAAATAAAGAAAGATGGATCGCAGGATAACCCAAAGGATCCGCTTAACCAGGACCAGAAACACGATGTTATTAAAAATAAGGATGGTACTCCGCCAAATAACGGTAAATGATAATTTGACCCGGGATTAACGAATTGACAGATTGTTTATTTTGTAAGATTGCAAATAAGGAAATACCTTCATCGGCAGTATATGAAGACGATGAGGTATTTGCATTTAACGATATAACTCCTCAGGCCCCTGTTCATATCTTAATAATCCCCAAGAATCATATTAAATCGACGGAAGAAATTAACGATTCGAACAGCGTTATAGCCGGCAAAATTATATCGGTTGCCGCCGGAATTGCGCGCGGCATGAATCTTGACGGATACAGGCTTGTGTTCAATTGTAATGAAATTGCCGGGCAGACTGTTCCACACCTCCATTGTCACCTGCTCTCAGGCAGGGCAATGCACTGGCCACCGGGATGAAATTAATTACCTATTAGATTTTCGGTTATCAAGAGTATCTTATCTCTTCTTTTATCCAATGAAAAATTTTTCATGATATGAGCCCTTGCGGCTTTTCCTTTTTCCGGGGAAGCTTCCAGACCTTTTCTTAAAGCCGTTATTGCTTCATCTACATTTCTATTATATACAATGTAACCGGTTCCATCTATTATCTTTGGTATTCCGTTTACGCTTGAACCAACCGGGATGCACTCACAGCACATAGCCTCGCAGATCGTACTAGGCAATCCCTCGAATAATGAAAGCTGTGCAAATACTTTGGCTTTGCCGTATTCTTCGATCAATTTTTCGTATGGAACAATACCATAAGCTTCAATATTTGCAAGATTCAATCCTTTAACTTTTAGCATAAACTCATCATTTAGTCCGATCAGCACAAATTTTGTATCGGTCATTTTCGCGGCGCATTGCACAAGCATATCAAATCCCTTCCTCTTGAACTCAAATCCATTCACGATAAGTCCGGCGCTAATAACAGATTTTTCTTTCTGAACGGAATCAGGTTTCCTAAAAAGATTCCCGTCGTATCCGGGCGGGACTGTTTCAATTCTTGTTTTAATATCAGGGATAAATGTCTTAATGCCATCCTTCAGAGGCTTTCCCCCTGCCATATTTGAATTAACATAATTGTTCACATGCTCTATTAATGTTTCATCAACGGGCAATATGTAACTGCAGTGTTTTAAACTGAACGTTACAGCAAACCTTCTGATACGTTTAGCAAGAGATCCGGTCGTAAAAACTCCGCAGTTAACTTCGGGAATAAAAGTAGCCTCATACCCGCCGGCGCATATAATACATTTCTTGCCGAATATGTTTGCAAATAATACCGGTAAAAACGAATGATAATCGGCAAACCAAATATAAACCAGCTTGTATTTATATATTGTGAACAGCAGCGATAAAAGTTGTTTTACAAGGGTAAACACAATTAAGATGTTGCCTTTTGCATCAATATCTTTTGAGGTTACTAGATAACGCTCTTTCAGAATATCTATATCGTTAGTGGCAAATTTTGATTTGATAGCTGCGTGTTTAACAAACAATATTCTTTTTTTTACAACCGGGCTGGGCATTAAGCTTTGGCGTCTGAAAATTTCCTGCAAACCAGTAAAAAAATCGCTGAATCTCTGTCCTTAACTCTCTGAGGCGTTAATTTATTTTCTATCATCATCTTTATCTGGTAAACAAATGAAACAGGGGCAAGTAAAAATCTTCCAATTGGGCCAATCATATTGGCAAAGGAATCGAAGAAACTTAGGCGAAGCTGTGAAGTTAAGGCAAATTGTCCAAGTATTGAATGGCACTTCATTACTTCATATCCGTGTTTTTTCAGCAAAAGTTTTAATCCTAAATGCGTCCATCTGTTATAGTCGTAAGGGGAAGCGTGGAACTGCCATGTGCCATGAGTTGAAAGGAATAATATCCCATCATCTTTCATGACTCTTTTGCATTCAGATATGTATTTATCAACCTCTTCCACGTGTTCCAACACTTGAGATGAGAGCACAATATCAAATGCTTTATCGTCAAACGGAAGCTTGTCAGTTGGTCCAACTAGTATATCGGCCTTGGGATTTGATCCGACATCAACGCCGGTATATTTATTTATGTTATTCTCAAAGATGTACGCGTAAGGTTTCACGCCGCATCCATAATCCAGAATATCATACTTTATGCCGGGCTGCAGCAGGGGGAGTATTTCCTGTTCATATGCATTTCTTGTCAGTATGCTTACGTAATGGTATGTGTCCCAAAAAGGAGGCTTTATTACTGACAATACATCTTTGGACAGTTTATTATAGTCGTACATCATTTACGCTTAAAAAAGTATTTATTTGCAAAGCCTTTGATGCTTAATAGTTCGATAGGTTCATAAAATCTCAATAAGTATAATAAGAACGGGAAAATAACGCAAGCGATTATTTTGAGAGAAATTTCTAAAGTACGGTTCTCAAAATTGAAATAAAAGAACGGCGTAACAACAAGAAAATAACACACAACAATGTAAAATATTTTCATCCATTCGTAACTGAAAAAATAATTTTTCTTTGAATACATATAAATCGCCAAATTCAATATTATGAAGCTTATGAGATTAACAAAAGCAGCCCCATAAATTCCTATAATTGGAATGAAAATGAAATTCAAAATTACATTTGAAGCAAGCGCTATCAGGTAACAATATAGCGCATATTTAGTTTTTTTAGTAACGTAAAAACTGAAGATCCCGATAAAATGAATTCCATAAAACGGAACGGAAAGCGAGACCCACGGAACAAACTTGCCGGCTTCCCAATAGGCCATTTTTAAAGTAAATATTTTAATTAGGTGAGGAGTAAACAAAGAAATAAATATGGCAATATAAGTTACCGACAAAAACAGGTATGTCATAGTCTTGGTATAAAACCTTAATGCGTTTTCCTCTTTCAATTTTTTCCATGACAGAACGGCAAATGCCAGGGTAAACGGAGACACTACCAAAAAATTGATTAAGCCGGATATATTGTATGCCAAACCGTAAATACCAACATTGGTAACATTTGTAAGGTAACCCAGTATATATCTGTCAACCTGATTTAACAGGGTGACCACAACGCTGGAAGCCATTATGGGAAATGAATAAATAACAAGTTCTTTTAATACAGGGTAATCAAAGTGAATCCTAAGATGCTTTATATAATATGGTGATAACAATAAAAGGATAATAGCAGGCGCAATAATCCTGGCAAGAAAAACACCCTCAAGCTTATTATTTGTAAATTGTAAAAAATATACCTGTAATAATAAGCTGATAAGCGAAGATAATATTGAATAGAATGTATACTTTTTTGCTCTTTCCTCTATCCTCAAAAGAAGAAAGAATACAAAACTGAACGCTTCAACTGTTGCAATGATTGATGCATAAAGAACCAGCTGTGAATAGGAAGGGTTGTTGAAAATCAAGATAGTTAAATTCTTTAGAAGAAGGAAAATAACTAGGTTGAGAATTGCATTCAAAACGAATAAAAATACAGTGACAGAAAAAAGAAATCCTTTTCTTCTTTCATCGTCTTTGATCTCGAGATACCATCTCACAATACCCGATTCCAGGCCAAAAAGGAAGACAGCCCATAAAATCTGGTATAAGCTATCTGTCAATACGTATACGCCATACTGGGCGACGGTGAAATTCAGAGTGATGATAGGGAGTAGAATAAATCCAATGAGTTTAGAAGAGATTCTGCTTAGTCCATAAATTGCAGATTGTTTTACTGTATTTTTAATATCTTTAAGCAATCTGCAAAAATATTAACTTTTGAGTATTAATGAAATGAAAAAGGCAGGATAAGCGTTTATCCTGCCCTTTTTAGAAAGCCAAAAAATACTTTATTTTACGAGCATCATTTTCTTCGTATCGGTAAATTCATTCGTTTCTATTTTGTAAAAATATACGCCGCTTGCTATAGAACCTGCGTCAAAATTCACCTGGTAGTTTCCCGCCGACTGAACCTTATTAACCGGAACGGACACGACTCTGCCGGTCATATCATAAACTGTGATTTTCACCGGAGAATTTTTGATTATCGAATATTCAATTACCGTGGTTGGATTAAACGGGTTTGGATAATTCTGGTACAAAGCATACTGCGTCGGTACCTGGTTGCTTTGATTATGAATTCCAACTGTGCCGTGAAAATCAATTTCCTGGTTTGCCGGAACGTTCGTTTGCACTTCTCTCAATCCGTCGTTCCAGTCAACTATTACAGAATCGATTGTAGGATTTGGATAATCTGCAAGGAACCCTAAACCGAAATGCTGCCAAAGCATATCCTGGGAAGAGCATCCGCTGCCGCCTGATACTTCTCTGATTGCTATGTAATTTCCAATTCGTAAAGTAATTCTTGTTCCAATTCCTCCGCCTGACATTCTAACAATAAGATAACAGGGAGCAGCGCCGACATTCTTATACAAGTAATCGCTCTCAACCGGAGCATTATAACCCTGGTTAACTACAAACAAATCTAATTTCCCGTCATTATTATAATCGCCCCAAGCGCAGCCTACGCTTGAACTCAGTTCATTGTTTACAATTTCATTATCCATCCTTGTAAAGTTATCGTTTCCGTCATTTCTGTACAAACAATTTTTTTGATGATAATTGTTTGCGACAAACAAATCCAGATCGCCGTCATTATCAAAATCACCCCAGCAGCATCCGAATCCCGCGCCTGCATCCGTTACTTCAGGTCCGGTGGTAATTCTGGTGAATGTACCGTTATGATTGTTCTTATAAAGGAAGTTTGGGCCGCCGCCGCCGTTTGTAACATACAGATCAAGCCAGCCGTCGTTATTATAATCTCCCCATGCGCAGCCTGAACCGTAACTTGGCGTGTTAACTATATCTCCTGCTGTAACTTTTGTGAAGGTCCCGTTTCTGTTATTGTGATATAAGTTGTTTACCTGACCATCGTAGTTGCAGACAAAAAGATCCGGATAATGGTCATTATCATAATCACCCCAAACAGCTCTTCTGTGATTGCCGTAATCGGTCACAATTGGACCGGTAGTTATCTGTGTAAATGTTCCGTCAGGATTTCCTTTAAAAAGCAAATTGTATCCGTTTTGAACAACGAGGATATCCAAAAAACCATCTTTATCATAATCAGTCCAGTTTATTCCATTGCTGATCCCTGCAGTATTTACAATGCTCCCTGCCGTGATCCGTGAAAAATTGCCGCCGCCCATTCCTTTATAAAGAAGATCAACCTGGTTCATTCCTGTGGCAAGAAATAGATCTAATCTTCCATCGTGATTAAAATCCCCCCATGCGCAGGCTAGGGTCTGATAAAGAGCATTATTCGTAATTCCATTATTTGAAACGACCTGGAAATTATCATTACCCATGTTCTTATATAATATAGGATATGAACTGTTTCCAAAATCATTATAAGAAGTAACTATCAAATCAAGTTTTCCGTCATTATCGTAATCTCCCCACGCGCATCCTGAGCCAAAGGAATTATCATTAACAAGAGGCTGATTAGTAATTTTTTGGAAAAATGTCTGTGAAATGGAGATAGAAGTAGCTCCGGCTAATACCAGGAGCATTAATATGATTTTCTTCATATCGGCAAGGCGTTTAATTCCGAAAATAATTTAAACTGATTAAACTTTAAGTTTTATGGGTTAAATATAATAACAAAAGAAGCGAAAAAACAATGATATCGCTAACCCTTTGAATTTGTTATTAGATAACGTTTTAACATTTTCTACTCCAAAATCGACAATTTTGCCTAAAATTGAATCCCTGCAATACAGCTTAATAAACTCTATCTTTTAAGTAATTTATCAAAATTGCAGTTTTTTGAAATGCTTTTTATTCAGGATCCTATTTTACAAGAATCATTTTCTTCATGTCAGAAAATTCTTCAGTTTCGATTCGATAGATATAAATACCGCTTGCCAGATCCGTTCCGTCAAAACTACAATCATATGTTCCGGCTGATTCATTTTCATTTACCAATACTCGAATCAGTTTCCCGGTAATATCGAAAACAGGTAACTTAACAAAGCCAGGTTTCATCAGTGAATACTGTATCCGGGTATTTGGATTAAATGGATTTGGAAAGTTTTGTCTTAATTCATATTTCACCGGCGTCTGATTGCTAATTATAGCATTAGGACATTCATTAACTTCCAATATTTGATTGCAATTTACATTTGTAATGGTTGTAATTGTTCCTGTTGTCCAATACACAATCAAACTGTCAACTGCAGTAAAAGTCCCAAGTCCAAAATGGGGCCATTGCATATTTTGAGATGTATTACCCCCTTCAACTACCCTATAAGCTTTGTAATTGTTCTTGACTATTTTTACTTTTGCGCCAATGGCGGATTTATTTAACGTGCACCCGGTTAATCTTACTTCAAGGTAATTTCCTGTCTGCGTAACATTTCTATAAAAATAATTTTGCATTAGCTGCGTATTGCTTCCGTTTGTTACAAAGAGATCAATTTTTCCGTCATTGTTGAAATCGCCCCAAATACCTGCGTCGCAATATCCGCCCTCAAGACCCACAACGTCATTTAAAACTCTGGTGAAGCCTATACCATTTACATTTTTATAAAGACAGTTAGTATTACTCCGTCTGGGAACGAACAAATCGATCCAACCATCATTATCAAAATCGGCCCAATTGGGCATGTCGCTCCACCCATATTCTAATGAAGGCATCGTTCCGCTCAATGAAAAATTCCCGTTTCCGTCATTATGATAAAGTTGGTTATAGCCGCCTCTATATGTCACAAATAGATCAAACAACCCATCATTGTCGTAATCTGCCCAGGCGCAAGAAGTTCCATAGCCTGTTGTATTTACTTCCGGACCATTATAGATTCTGGTAAACGTGCCATTCCCATTATTATGATATAAAAAATTTACTTGATTAGAATAATTGACAACATATAAATCCGGCCATCCGTCATTATCATAATCGCCCCATGCACACCCCTGGCTTGAGCCCCCATCATTAACAATGGGGCCGACTGTAACTTTTGTAAATGTTCCGTCATGGCTATTATGATAAAGAACATTATTTTGATTTCCATCCCTTGCAATAAATAAATCAATCCATCCGTCTCTATCGTAATCGGCCCATGCGCAACCAAAATTATTTCCCGGATCGTTTACTACAATTCCAGTTGTTACTAATGAAAATTGGCCGCCTCCTTCATTATGAAACAGCAGGTTTGTTGAATTTAATTTTCTGGTTATGATTAGGTCCAATTTTCCATCGTTATCATAGTCTCCCCATGCTGCGCCATTTCCATATATTACTTGTTGTCCAATTGCGTTTATATCCCGTGAGAAAGTACCATCGCCATTGTTTTTGTATAGCAAAATCGGATAAGAACACGGCCAACAAACATCATTCCATGGAACAACAACAAGATCTATAAAACCATCACCATTGTAATCACCCCATGCACATTGGCCGCTGGACGTAATGTCAGTGGCGATTTGACCTGTTGTAACTTTTTGAAAATACGGCTGTGAATGTATTGAGAAAGGTGATAGCAGAAATAAGAAAATTATGGTTAACTTTTTCATTTCGGTGGGCCAGTTAGTTGTTAAAAAGTACATTTAAATCAGGGCTTAATTAGTATAATTACTAAAGAAATATAATTACAAAAACTCAGAATTAACATAGATATCGGGATTGATAGATGGTTTTTAAACTAACAAACGTTAGCTATTTAGAACAAATTTTGGTTGGAAATAACAAAAATGGCAGAATAATTATAATCTGCCATTTATATTAAGATTTATGGTTGGGGTTATTCTAGGTCTGCGGCGACTCGGCAGCTTTTTTTCGTCCAATAAATATTCCTGCAATGGCTATGCCAAATATTGCAAACAATAATAAGTTTGCAATTAAAGAAATTTTCTTTCCGGTGTAATAAGTTTCAGGATAGAATTTAAATTCGACCTTGTGTTTTCCTTTTGGAACAATGACACTTCTGAATAAATAATCTGTCTTATAAATTTCAGTTTCCTGCCCGTCAATGAACGCTTTCCATCCGGCGGGATAATATGCTTCGCTCAAAAATAACAAGTTGTTTCCTGAAGCGTCAACATCCATTGCTATATCATGTACTCCGTAATTGGTTACCTGTACTTTCGCAGTAGAATCAACCGCATCCACTCTAATTCCCGGGTCCTTTTCAAGGAACGCCACCTGCTTCGGATCAAAGTCGCCTTTTTTAATATTGTTTAGTATTTCTATTCCGCTCGCGGTTTTATATGACGAAACTAAATATGCTTTTGGAAGGAAGTCGTTAAGCCTCAGAATATATTTGCTTCCTTTATATACCGGGGAGAAAGATGAATCGTTATACGGTTTATCGGCTATAAAATATTTCACATTCATGAGCTTCCACACCATCGGATTATTTATCCCTGCAACGTCAATCATATCCTGGTAAATCCTGAGTTTTGCGCCCTGATAACCGCTGATACTCTCAAGCCTCCATGTAGCGTAAATATTGGTGGTTAGTTGCTGCATATCAAATACTCTGTATTCAAAATTATTCTTGTCGTTTTTCAGTATCCAGTCAACATAATCGGGAGTTTTAAATACCGCCTCGTTATCCGACTTCTTATCCCAATGAAGCGTTTTGAAATCAATGTGCCATAAGTCAATTATGGTGAATAGTATAATCGCGATAAGAAAGATCTGGTATTTCAGGCTTCCCTTAATAAATAAATAACACGCCCCATATGAAAGCAAAAGCAGAAATCCTATTACAAGCATTTCAGATTTTACATTTGTATAGGCGATTGATGCCACCTGTGTTACGTATTGCTGAACCTGCTGAGCGGTCGCCCCTTGCTGCTGAACTTTCGTAATTAGCGGACTTGAACTTACCTGCGAGGTATAATATCCTTCAAAACCAATTAATGAAATTAAGATCGGGAGCGCCAGTATCGGGAAAATGTACTTCGCTGAATTCAAAAATCCGGCGGTTTGCATTTTATCTTTGGCAATTTCGAGGATTGTCTTTATACCAAATCCTGCCAATATTACAAACGATACATTAATAAGAATTTGGATCATCACCGGAGCGCGGAAACTCGAAAAAGACGGAAAATGGTAGAACATCAAATCAAATAATATCGGTAAGGTCCTGCCAAACGATAAAAACAGCGCTATTATTGAAATAATGGTCAGCGCCTGAACAAGAATATTTTTTTTGAAATTGTAATAGATGCCTATGATCCCAAACAGTAATGTGATTATGCCAAAATACATTGGCGAAGTTGTGAACGGCATTTGTCCCCAGTAAGTATTGGTACGCTGCCCCTGGACCTCAACATCGCCGAACCCCACCCAATAGGGGACAAAGAAGGTCATTACTTCGGTAGGGGAGAACGACCAGTTTGTAGCGTAATCATAATCCAGCGGCTGCGTAGTCTTTTCGGTTGCCTGATTTTGAGGCTGCTGTGTTGTAATAGCCGCCTCGCCTCTAATTGAATATTTGTTGTATTCCTTAACCGACATATACGAATCGGCGTACATTAATCCCGAGATTCCTGCCGCAATTATGAATATCCCGATAGTTTTTACAACTGGTGATACCTCAATTTTCTTTACAAGGCTGTAAATGAGCTTGTAGCCTAAGTAAACAGCTGTTGCAAAATAGAAATAGAAAAGCATTTGTATGTGATTGGAGCTCATTTGCACGTGCAGGAAAAACGTAAGCAAAGCAAAATATAGAAGGAGCTTGAACAAATTCTGCTTAATGTTTCCGTTTACAAGGAGATCATAAATTTTCTCGATGAAAAGCAGAATAGCAGGGTATACCATTACAGCTATCATTTTACTGTTGTGCCCCACAATTATCAGCTGAATTATCGGCGTTATGAATACAGCGGCAATGGCGCAGTATAGCGCAATGAGTTTATTCTTGAATTTATATAGAGCAAGGAAGTAAAACGAGAATGCAAAAATCACATAGAAAAATACTATGGCCCAAACATTATTACCATTCTCAACGGCAAAATAAATATTTCTTACAGTCGCCCAAATTGCATATGAATAATCATACATTCTTTCCTGTGTCGGTATCAGCGCCGCGAAGCTGGGCATTCCGCAAAATATATACGGCATCCACAACTGGAATATTCCTTCTTTATTTGCGTCATCAAGAGATGTGTTGAAGCTTGCCGAAGCAATATTATCAGCCGAAGAAAAGACTTTGTCTCCTAAAACGCCGTCATGGAAGAAAATCATTATAAGCACAAATACCAGCGCCAAAAATACCGGCGTTTGATATTTCTCAGGTATCAGAGTAAATTTCTGCTCTTTTGGAGTATCTCTCTTCAAACCGCTTGCTTTTGCAGGCGTTTTATCTTTCTCGGATGATGTTTTTACTTTTGCCATAATTTAATCTGTCAAAATAACAAATAATTGTGATTGATGTTACTCAAAATATTTTAATTCAGGATTTGCGATAGTTTCTTAACAATTCTATATGCCGCTTTCCCGTCCCAATATTTAGGTATAGAGCCCTTCTTATATTTATTATTCATAATCCTGTTAACGCATTTAAACAAGAAATCCATATCTAAACCTATTACAGTATTAGAACCTTCCGTGACGGTAATGGGACGCTCAGTATTTTCCCTTAATGTGAGGCAGGGGATATTCAATGCTGTTGTTTCTTCCTGTATTCCGCCGGAATCAGTTATAACGAATTTAGAATTCGACAGCAGAGAAAGATTCTCAAGATATCCCAAAGGTTTCGTTATTGTAAAATTTGGTTTGGATAAAAAGGCAGTTAAACCAAATAACTTAATTTTCTTGAAAGTTCTTGGGTGAACCGGGAATATTATTGGAATCTTCCGCGATATTGTTTCAAGTGAAGAAAGTATCAATTTCAAATTTGTTTTGCTCTCAACATTTGAGGGACGGTGAAGAGTTACCAATACATAGTTCTTTTTCTTTAAGCCGTAATCTTTGTAAGCGCTCAATTTATCTGCAACAGGTTTTAACGCCCGTAACGTATCTATCATCACGTTACCTGCAAGAAATATCTTTTTCTTTGGAACACCTTCTGCAATAAGATTTACGTCAGCATCTGCCGAAGTTGTGAACAGATAATTGGCAAGCCTGTCTGTAACCAGCCTGTTAATCTCTTCAGGCATGCGCATATCGCGTGAGCGTAACCCGGCTTCTATATGAGCAAGCGGAATACCAAGCTTTGAGGATACTATCGCGGCGGCAAGAGTGGAATTAACATCGCCCACTACGTTAACTAAATCAGGTTTAAGTTCCATCAAAACTTTTTCAAGCGCTATCATAATTTTAGCGGTTTGTACGGCCTGTGACCCGCTTCCGATTCCGAGGTAAATCTCCGGCTGTTTTATCTTAAGCTGCTTGAAGAAAAGCGAAGACATTTCATAATCAAAATGCTGCCCGGTATGAATAAGTATATGGCTGAACTTCTTAACTTTGTTTAATTCGTTAATTATTGGAGCAATTTTAATAAAATTGGGCCTTGCTCCAACTATATTTACGATTTTAATTTTTCTTTGGTTTTTCGCCATTTTGATTATTTAATAATTGTAACTAGTTCCCGTGAAAGCGGGAATCTACCGCTATGCCGCTCCTGGAGGAGTTGGAATTTTGAATTTATTTTCACAATAAAAAATCTCATTTAATATTGAATATTTGCTTCCACTTAGCATAATTATATACTTTCCATATGAAATTAGTCTTGATATTCGGATTGGAAAGTATGGAATCGAATTCAGAGATTATTTTCCCCGTCTCTAAAAAACCGTCCAGATGGTTCTTCTCTGCGCTGATGGTATTTATAATTTCACTTTTTAAAGACTTAAGCCATGCTATTTCAGGTGTAGGGAAACCCTTCTTGTCTTTGCGCCACATTACTTTATGAGGAACATCTTTATCAAGCGAGTTTCTGAGGATCCATTTGGTGTAACCATTATGGATCTTGTAATTCACAGGTAAATTCATTGCAAATTCAACAAGGCGGTAATCTAAAAACGGAGTTCTTGCTTCAATTGAAAACGCCATTGAATTTCTGTCTTCATATCTGAGAAGCGCAGGCATTAAATATTTTGTGAGATCTTCATACAGTCTCTCTTGCATATTTGATGACGTACGGTAATTCAACTGGTTCCTGTCCTGATTTTTTGTAATGAAATCCCTGTTGATATAACCAAGCTCATGGCCTTTAAATGAATCCTGCCTCATATTTTTAAAATAGAACCGGGCTCCTTTGGTTATCATTTTCATTCCTCTTGAAAAATTCCGGGCCAGTTCATTTGAAAATGATAACAATCTCATCCGCTTCAAAAGCTGAACATAAAAAAACGTGTAGTAAACTTCATAACCCCCAACAGTTTCGTCTGATCCTTGTCCATCAAGCAGAACTTTGACTCCGTTTTGATGAACAAGCTTCATAACGTTCCATTGTGCATACATTGAAGTTGAAACAAACGGTTCATCAAGATGATAAATAAATTTCTCAACTTCTTTAGTAAGATCTTCCGGATTTGGATATATGTAATGCGGGCTGCAGTTTGTATATCTTACAACCTCTTTTATGAATTCGCTTTCATCCGCTTCTTTATCTTCATATACCGCGGAAAATGTTTTTTGCAGGTCGCCGATTACCTCGCGGTTAATGGAAGAATCAGATTGCAGCAGCTTGTTGATAATGCAAACTATAGAAGATGAATCAAGGCCACCCGATAAACAGCTTCCGACCGAAGCATCCGTTCTTAGCCTTAACCTGACAGAATCAGTAAATAACTCATTATATTCGCCGCAATATTTTTTAAAATCTCCGGCGTTGTATGAAACAGTATCCCGGTTTATCTGCAGGTCAAAATATTTTTTAAACTTAATCTCTCCGTTGCAAACTGTAAAGTAATATCCCGGCTCCAGATTGTGCAGGTTCTTAAGAAATGTTTCAGGACTGTTATTTACAAACGAGTAAATAAAATAATCATAAACGGCATCCTGGTTGACTGTAAAATCTTTATAACCCGTAACCTGTAGATATTTAATGACCGCTTTAAGTTCTGATGCGACAATCAGGGTAGTCGGATTATCCTTATCTAAGTAATAATACATCGGCTTTACGCCAAAACGGTCCCTGGAGCAGATAACCTTATCCTTAAGTTTATCATATAAAATTATTCCCCACATTCCGTTAAATTTCTTAAAGCACTCTTCGCCCCATTCTTTGTAAGCATAGATAATTACTTCTGAATCCGAGCCTGATTTGAATTTGTAACCAAGCGTTAAAAGCTCTTTCCGTATTTCAATATAGTTGTAAATTTCTCCATTGAAGATAAGCCAGATATTTTGCTCGGTATCGCTCATCGGCTGATGACCAAGAGGGGAGAGGTCTATAATGGAGAGTCTTCTGAAAACCATACCTAGGTTGTATGTGCCGCCGTTTCCGCTTCTTATATCGGCAATTGAAGAAGTGTCTTTTATTTGCGAAACAGAATCAGGTCCTTTCCTTGGTTCGGTTTTTCGGCTGGCGGTATCTATCAACAAAAAACCTTCGTCATCCGGCCCGCGATGCCTGATAGAAATTGACGATTCCAGCAACCCGTTCAGGTCAACGGTTTTGTTATCAAGATTGAATATAGCAAAAATACCGCACATTTATAATTTATCGCCAATTAATTTATCAAATACTTTGCTCAATTTTCCCGTCTGATTGCGCCTGGAATACTGGATAATCTTCTCCGGATCAAAACCTTTGACATTAGTTTTATTTTTAAACGCTGAGAAATATTCCAAAATTAATTCTTTAACGGAATTAACATCGCCATGTTCGCATATTTTTCCTGCGCCTGTTTCCGATAATAACTTTTCTATGTCGCTTTCTTTTTGTCCGATTGCAATAATGGGCTTTTGGGCTCCGAGATATTCATAAACTTTTCCGGGAACTATTCTTGAAACATCCTTGGTATCATCTATTATCAGTAACAGCGCATCAGAGTTTATTAAATACGCAATTGATTCGCCGTGCGAAACATAACTCACTACATTAATTGAATCCTTAAATGATGAAGAGCTGAACATTTCTTTAATCTCAGCGCTGAAACGTCCTACGAAATTAAATGTAACGTCAGCAGGAAACAATTTTTTTTCTTCATACAATTTTTCCGCCGCTTCAAGGAACTCTTTAGGGTTTCTAACGCCGTACATTGAGCCCGTATATGTAACTGTAAATATTTTGGAGTCCTTTTGTACCCGGATGCCTGAAAAATCTTCATCATCATATCCGTTTGAAACATGTTCAATTTTTCCCGCATCCAGATCTGGATGTTTTCTCAGAATATCGTCCTTTATGCCGGGCCATGCAACGTCTATGTTATCCGCTTCTTTATAACAGGAATATTCATAACCTAAGTCCAGATTTTTGGCAATCCCTTTTCGCTTAGGGGTATTTAAAAACCCCGTCCAGGGGTCCCTGAATCCGGCAACCCATTTCAGTTTAGTTTTCCTTTTCAGGTCCCTTGCAATTAATGAGCAGGTATATGGTGGCGATGATGAATACAAGAGCTGTATCCCTTCATCTCTTATAACTTTCAGCCCGGTTTTTACAGCATATTTTTTCCAACCACGCCTTGCATCAGGAATAAAAAAATTAGAGCGGACAAATCCTGTTATCAGGGATTTAAATGTCGGCTTATCTCCTTCTTTGGGAATATTTTCAACATCGATAGGAGATTTCGAATCCATTCCCGTGAATCTTTTATATAATTTGTAGGGCTCAAATATTTTTGTCCTGTAGACCTTTGTTCCTTCCGGAATTTCTTTTAACAAAGATTCATCTCTTGCGGGGAAATCGCCGTCTTCGACTGTCAACACAACGGGTTCCCAACCGAACTGAGGCAGGTATTTTACAAATTTCAATACTCTCTGGACGCCGGGCCCTCCTGAAGGCGGAAAGTAGTATGATATTATTAGAACCTTCTTCAATAAATTTTTTTGTAGCGCTGTTTGCTTAGCATTTACTTCTTCTTCCCAACAACCAAAACTCCGGTACCGGTCTGTTTACTTTTGTCATTAACATCAAGCCACATAAATAACCATACCCACCATATAACAATGGAATAATAGAAAGGAAGAATTACAAAAAACAGCTGCGATTTATTCAGCATAAGCATCGGGTATTTTATTCCGAGCTTCCAGTATTTATTTCCCCAGCTTCCATAAGTATACTGAAAGCTGTCTATTTCAAATCCCGCTTTGTTAAGCTTAGAACAAATATCTTCCTTTGAATAACCAACTCTTACATGCTCTCCAATGAAGCTTTCATCATCTTCCGATGCTGCGTCTGAACCTCCCATGTTTGAAGGTGTGTTTATTAACAGTCTTCCGCCGCTTTTAAGGGCTTTATAAAATCTTTTAAACACGCCTAAATCGTCTTCAATGTGCTCCATGACGTCGACAGAGAGCGCGAAATCAAACCTGTTTTCATATTCAATTTCCGTCAGGTCGGCGTATTCGAATTCACAATTTTTTAATGAGCATTTTTCAAAGAAGTATTCGCAATCGGCCAGGTAGTCTTTTTTTACATCTACCGAGAGTATCTTAGAATCGCTGAATTTCTTTGCTATGAAATATGAATATTGGCCGAAACCACAGCCGGCATCCAAAATGTCTTTCGGGTGGTTAGCGCCATAAAGCTCCTTAATTTTGCGTTTTACGTACCATTCACGCAAAAACATCAGCCCAAGGCCTTTGTAAAAAATCTTCCGTAAAAATGGCGATTTTTTAACAATTCCGCCTATCCTGTCTTTAATTGGATCGTAATGCATAGTTTTTACAGTATCGTGCAAAATATTTATTATTAAATCCACTTACAATGAAATTAGCCCGCAATTACATGCCCCATCGCTAAACATGCTCATGCTGATGTGGAGCTAATCTGAAATCGAATATGAATTTTTAAGTTATTTTCTCAGTTAAAACCTATAAGGAGAGTTGGTTTTTTAAGTTATATTTTAACGCGATTAATTAAAATTAAAATTTCATATTTTTAACAAATGAAAAACTAAATGTTTGACCAATGAAAAGACAATGGCTGTGTTTTCTGATCCTAACCATGTTTGCGTTATCTTCCTGCAGTTTGTTTGATAAACAGGATAAAATCGCTGTAGAAAAAGAAAAAATTGAACGGGATACAGAAAGCTCCACAAGGGTAACACCTGAAAAGCTTCGTACACAACAGGAAAAAAGAGAGCGGCTTATAAAAGACGGCAAGCAGGCGCCGGCTACAGTTGATGCGATTGAAAATACAAAGGAACTCCAGAACAAAAAACTTAAACTCCGGTTGTACCTTAAAGTCAAACCTGAGAAAGGCGACGGATTTGACGCTATTGTTGATGTAGTTGTTTCGCGTTTTGCTGTGCCGCGTGTCGGACAAAATGTTTCGGTATATTATAACCCTGACGATAAAACTGATATAATTATTGAGTAAAATGTATTTAACTTTTGCAGCGAAATAGTTATTTTGCAGCATATGAAAACAAAATATTTTTTAGCGCTGGTAATTTTAGTTTCATTTTCTCTGTCCTGCGGAATCCTGCGCCAACAGATCATGAAGATGGCGGGAGTGGATGAACAGAAACGAGAACGGCTGATGAAGACGGGTAAATCTGCTAAAGCCGAAGTTGAAAAAGTTGAGGATACGAATGTTACGATCAATAAAAATCCGAAAGTCCGTCTATATCTGAAGATAAAACCGGATGACGGCGATGAATTTGACGCTGTTGTTGAAACAGTTGTATCAAGGGTTGAGATTCCGCGTAAAGGAGATTTTGTAAAAGTGTGGTATGACCCAAAGAACAGAGACGAGATCATCGTGGAATGAGATTGAACCGCAAAAATTTATGATAATTTAATATCTTTAAACACTCCTTCATTTTCCTTATTTTTGCTTTTCTATATAACATTACAATTACATTTGGCTTAATATGAAAAACGATTCAATGGAAAAAATTGTGTCTCTTGCCAAAAGGCGGGGATTTGTGTTCCAGTCGTCCGAAATCTACGGCGGTTTGAACGGCTGCTGGGATTACGGTCCGCTTGGCGTTGAACTGCTGAACAATGTTAAACAGGCGTGGTGGCGCACAATGACTTACCGCGAAGACATAGAAGGACTTGATGCTTCTATCCTTATGCACCCCAAAGTGTGGGAAGCGTCTGGCCATATTGAGAACTTTACCGACCCTATGATCGACTGCAAAGAGTGCAAAGCGCGATTTCGCGCCGATCAAATTGAGGAATCAGATTGCGGAAGCAGAGCTTATAAGGGAAGGAAAGCTTCAAAATGTTTCGCCGAGGGCAAGTTTACCGAAGCGCGCAAGTTTAACCTTATGTTCAAAACATTCATTGGGGCGATTGAAAGCGAGGATTCTGTAATTTATCTAAGACCGGAAACTGCTCAGGGAATATTTGTTAACTATAATAATGTCAGAGAGTCAACAAGACAGAAATTGCCTTTTGGAATTGCGCAGATAGGTAAGGCTTTCAGAAACGAAATTAACACAAAGAATTTTCTTTTCCGGACACGCGAATTTGAACAGATGGAAATGCAGTATTTTGTAAAACCGGGCGATGATGAGAAATGGTATGAATATTGGAAAGAACAGCGCCTGAATTGGTATCAATCTCTAGGCATGAAAAAGGAAAGTCTTAACTTTGTGCCGCATCCCGCTGATAAGCTGGCACATTATGCAAAAGCGGCGGTTGATATAGAATTTGATTTTCCCTTTGGCTGGGGGGAGATAGAGGGCATTCATAACCGAAGCGATTTTGACCTCTCACAGCATACTAAGTTTTCCGGTAAGAAGCTGGATTATTTTGATGAACAAACCAAAGAAAGATTCATTCCGTTTGTGATAGAAACTTCAGCGGGAGCGTCGCGTGGACTTATGGCCTTTTTGTGTAACGCATTCGATGAGGATGAAGCTCCAACAGCCGACGGGAAATCCGAAAAGAGAACGGTACTGAGATTTCATCCAAAGCTGGCTCCGCTTAAGTGCGCAGTATTTCCGCTGGTCAATAAAGACGGCCTGCAGGATGTCGCGAAGAAAATTACGGATGATCTGCAAAGCTCATTCAAAGTATTCTATGATGAATCAGGAGCAGTCGGCAGGAGATACAGAAGGCAGGATGAATGCGGTACGCCGTATTGCGTGACAGTTGATTATGATACCCTGAAAGACAACACAGTCACTATCCGTGACCGCGATTCGATGAAACAGGAAAGAATTAACAAGGATAATGTAAAGCAATATATCTTAGGAAAGTTATTCTGATTTAACGATTTTATTTATGTTTTTCTGTAGGGGCGTTCCGGAGAACGTCCCTTTGTTATTTGATCAAAGCCATCTTCTTTGTTTGTACATACTCACCTGCGCGGAGAGTATAGAAATAAATACCCGATGAAAGATTCGAAGCGTCAAATGACTCAACATAATTTCCAATGCTTTTATACTCATTAACTAATGTCTTTACTTCATTCCCAAGCGCGTCATAAATGGTTATTGTAACCTTTGAAGCTACAGGAATTGAATACCTGATATTAGTAGTCGGATTGAACGGATTCGGATAATTCTGCTGCAACATGTAACTTGTTGGAACGGCGGTATTGTTCGGATCAATTCCGACTATATCATGGTATTTGTAGATTTGCCCTGTTTGCGTTCCTGCCCAGCCTGTGTTTATATTCGCCATTACTAAACAATAGCAGTTATTTGTGGATGTCAAAGTTAGCTGCAAATTCCACGACGAGCCGTTGTTCGCAGTTCTGTAAATATTTTGTGTACCTAACCAGCAAAATCCCGTTCCCGGAACATATTTCATTGCGAAAGGAGAGTTTAACGGTGTGAAACCGATTGATGCCCACGAAATACCGCCATCAGTTGTTTTTAGAATTGGAGCTGGTGAAGTAGTTGTCATTCCTGCTAAGCCTGTTAGTGCATCATTAAACCCCATTGATAGTGAATTCGCAGCAGATGTTGATGCGGAGGTGAATGGTCCTTTGAAGCTGCCTTTCCAGATCTTTGAAACGTTTGTACCCCACCATATATGGCCCGTATCAACTGCCGCATAACCGCAGTTCCATCCTGCTTCGCCGGCAGCGTTAGGCGGACGGTTTAATCCTGCCGTCCAATTTGCGCCGGCATCGGTTGTAATGTAGTAAAGCCATAATCCTGCTGTTGGCGCAGGGTCGCTGAGAGCGAAGCCATTTTGCGAATCGAAGAAATGCACGACATCTATAAAAACCGGGGTAGGAGTTAGAATTTGAAGAGTCCAGCTGAAGCCTCCGTTTGTTGTTCTCCACATTCGGCCGTCGCCCGCGCCTACTTCTGCCGTGTTCGCGTCTATTGCTGATAGCGTATAAAAATCATTTCCCGTTAATCCTGCATTTACCATGGCCCAGGTTACGCCGCCATTCGTAGTTCTTATAACAACCCCTGATGGCCCGCACATCCAAACAACGTTCTCATCAATAGCCCATGCCCCATTCAAAGCCGTGGTGACAGGGCTTGTTTGCGCAGTCCAGGTTTGAGCGTTCAGGTTTATTGAAGCGATAAAACAAAAAGATAAAATGAACAAATATATTGTTTTCATTTCCAAGCCACATTTAGATAAACCGGAAAAGCCTAAAACTTATCTTAAGATGATTATATTTTACTAACTATACAATGTAGTATTATAGATTCACTAGCTGTAGCTGGGCTACAATACTTGTGCCAAACTTATTGTTGAAAGGGCAAAAAAAAAGCCCCGCTTTTCAGCGGGACTCTTTTTAAAATTAATTTATCAGATAATTACTTTATCAAAGACATTTTCTTCGACTGTACGAAATCGCCTGCGCGTAAAGTATAGAAATATATACCTGATGACAGGTTCGAAGCGTCAAATGACTCAACATAATTTCCAACGCCTTTATACTCATTAACTAATGTCCTTACTTCATTTCCAAGAGCGTCATAAATGGTGATTGTTACCCTTGAAGCTGTAGGAATTGAGTACTTGATATTAGTTGTTGGGTTAAACGGATTCGGATAATTCTGCTGCAAAGCGTAGCTTTTCGGAACGTTGTTATTGTTCGGGTCTATCCCAACAACGTCATGGTACACATAAATGTGTCCAGCCTGTGTTCCGGCCCATCCGGTGTTAACGTTCAGCATTGAAAGAGCATAACAAAGCGTCGTTGTTGATAACGTCAGCTGCGATGTCCATGTTGTACCAACGTCTGTTGTTCTGTAAATATTCTGAGTTCCGAACCATCCGTAACCTGTTCCCGGAACGAATTTCATAGCGTAAGTAACGTTGATCGGGGTAAATGAAGTAGCTGTCCATGATGTTCCGCCATTAACTGACTTTGCCAACGGTAAAACTGAAGGAGTTGAAGTTACCATTCCTGCAATACCTGTGTTTACATCATTAAAGCCCATACAAAATGAATATGCCCCAGGTGATACAGCAGATGTGAACGGTCCTCTGAAACTTCCTTTCCAAATCTTTGTATTGTTTGTTCCCCACCAGATATGCCCTGTATCAATAGCCGCGTAACCGCCATTCCAGCCTGCTTCGCCTGCTGCGTTTGGAGGACGATTTGCGCCGACGGTCCATGTTAATCCTGCATTTGTTGTAATGTAATAATTCCAGAGACCTGCTGCCGCACCCGGATCGCTCAAAGCGAATCCGTTATTTGCATCAAACAGGTGAACTACATCCATGAAAACAGGTGTAGGAGTTAAAGCCTCAAAAGTCCAGCTAGTTCCGCCGTTTGTTGTTCTCCACATTCCGCCATCGCCCGCGCCTGCTAAAGCAGTATTCGCGTCAACAGCCGCTATTGTGTAAAAATCATTTCCTGTCAAGCCTGTGTTAGCCATTGACCATGTAGCGCCGCCATTGGTTGTTCTGATAACAACGCCTGTTGGTCCGCACATCCAAACAACATTTGCATCGCATGCCCACGCGCCATTCAAGTCAGTTGAAACGGGGCTGGTTTGCGCTGTCCATGTCTGTGCAAACAAAGTGCTTGTGCCGATTAGGAAAAGCGATAGAACACCTAATATAACTTTTTTCATTTCTAATGTACTCCCTAAATTAATTAATAAAATGTAAATATGTTTTTTTAAAATGCGTAAATTATTATAACATAACAATACATAAAGCAAAACCCAATGAACGAATGTTCTGAAGGTTTCTTATTTTATAACAAAACTATATATAATATTTTATACAATTTATTGACGTGTCAAAAGTAATTATTGAAGTACTAAAAAGCAAGAACAATATGAAAGTAGGTCAAATTTAGCCATTTTATGTAATAACGCCAGAGAAGTGATAAATTTCTACAGAAATAGCATATTTCCGGTTTTCTTATTACCCCGGTTTTTAGGGTCAAATTACCTCACAACTTAATAATTTACATTCCACAAAAGACTGCAATCAGACGCCTTATCTATTTGATCAACGACATTTTTTTTGTTTCGACAAAATCACCGGCTCTCAAAGTGTAAAAATAAATTCCGGAGGCGAATCCAGAGATATCAATTGTCTCAACATAACTTCCGGTGTTTTGAAATGAGTCTACAACAGTTTTTACTTCACGTCCCAGCATGTCATAGATCTTTAAAGTCACGTAAGAATATTTAGGCAGCGAGTATTTAATACTTGTTTCAGGATTAAACGGATTCGGATAGTTCTGCGCAAGAAAATAACTTTTTGGAATGCTTGTGCCATTCGGATCGATACCTATTACATTAGTGATTAATTGAAGTATGCCGAAATCCGTACAAATCGCGTATGCATGCAGTAAAGTTGTACCGCTATCATAGACTAAATCGAGGTGGCTGACACCCGATGTACCGCTTGAGCTCATGATGCCCCAGGTTAAACCGCCGTCGCCGCTTTGCTCAATAACGCCGTTTCCTCCATGCTGGGCTGCAACATAAACCTGCTGAGTTCCGTACACCCATTTTGCTACAGGAGTTACCGATAAAGACGTATCGCCAACTATGTCGGTAAAAGAAGCGCATCCATTGGTTGTTCTTCCAATAACAGGCAATGTATTATAAGCCGCCGCAATTCCGTTCACCCAATCCGAAGACATTGCAAACGCCGATAAATATGGCCCGTTAGCAGCCTGCATGTTTTGCCACGAAGCGCCGCCATTAGTTGTATAAATCACATACGCAACGCCTGAGCCGCCTGCTTGCCCGGTTCCAAATCCATAATGATTAGCATCGGTTATGACCACAGAATTTTGATTTGATATCAACCCGGTATGCCCCGGGGGGGCCTGCTGAAGGGACCATGTTGCCCCGCCATTAGTAGTTTTCTGAACCCAGAAATTTCCGGAACCTGCCGGGGGATCGCTTTGGGCAATTCCAATCAAAGGGTTTGTTCTTGAAAAAACTATTCCGTTTATAAAACCTGAATTACCGCCGGTTGAGAGAATTACGGACCATGAAGCGCCGCCGTTTGTTGTCCTGTAAACGTGGGCGTTTCCGCCGCCGCCGCCCGCCTTTCCTCCGTCTCCCGCATAAATTGTATCATCATTTACCGCCCAAACACAATACAACTCCAGCTGAATGCCGTTTATGCCTAATGTTGTGAAACTTGCGCCGCCATTGGTTGAACGGGCTACAAATGGCGTTCCGCTTACGCCTATTATATATGTTCCTCCCGCAACAACCATGCTGTTAGGGCCATAAACAGATATTGAAGGATTTGCACCTGCCTCAGCGCTTACACCGCCCACAAAAGCCCAGTTCTGTGAAAAGATGTTTTCAGTAAAGAAGATTGTAAATGAAAAAATAAATATTAATATAAATTTTTCTTTCATCATGTGAGTTTTAATATGAAACATCAGACTCCAACAGTAATAATTACAAAATACAAATTTTTTGTTTCCCGGTCTATTTAATTAAAGTCATTTTCTTTGTTTCTGTATAATTATCAGCCGTTAGTGTATAAAAATAAATGCCTGATGCCAGGCCTGATATATCTACAGATTCAACATAATTGCCGGCGCTTTGGTAAGAGCTCACTAGATTTTTAACTTCATGGCCTAATACATCATAAATATTCAGCGTTACAAATGAGTATTTTGATAAAGAATATTTTATTTTTGTAGCCGGATTAAACGGATTCGGATAGTTCTGTTCCAGCTTATATGAAACAGGAATTCTTGTATTATTAGGATCGATTCCTATAACGTTGGTAACCAATTGAAGTATACTTTTATCGCTGCAAATTGCATATGCATCAAGAATAGTAGAGCCGATGTCATAAATAAGATCCATATGCTTAACGCTGTTGAGACCGCTGGAGTTCATAATGCTCCACGATAAGCCTCCATCATCGCTTTGCTCAATAGTTCCTGTTGAGCCAACTGTTCCGGCCAGGTAAACATGCTGTGTTCCATATACCCATTTTGCTGTTGGAATACCTCTTATAGTTGAGTCGCCGGATGCATTACTAAAAGAAGTGCATCCGTTTGTAGTACGTAAAATACTAATCGGATTGGCGCTTGATGCTGATGCAATTCCGATTGTCCAGTCCGAAGCCATTGCAAAAGCAGAGCAAAATGGCAATGCTGATACTTGTGTGGTTTGCCACGAAGCGCCGCCATTTACGGTAAAAATTACATAAGAATTGCCTGCTCCTAAAAGGTGGCCCGTACCAAAGCCATAATGGTTAACATCAGTTATAATTAAAGAATTTTGTGATGTGATTAGATCTGAACTGCCCGGGGGCTGCTGCAATGTCCAGGTAGCGCCGCCGTTTGTAGTTTTTTGCAGCCAGAAATTGCCGCTCCCGGATGGCGGGTCGCTTTCAATAATTCCTACTTGCGGATTTGTTCTTGAAAAAGCGATTCCATTAATGAAACCTGAAGAACCTCCGGTAGATAAAATTATCGACCATGTTGCTCCTCCATTAGTTGTCATGTACACATGGGCATTCCCGCCGTTTCCTCCTGCGCTGCCGCCATCGCCGGCATATATTGTATTATCATCTACAGCCCAAACGCAATATAGCTCAAGTAAAAGTCCGGTCTTTCCAAGCTTTGTAAAATTTGCGCCTCCGTTTGTCGAACGCGCAACATATGGCGCTCCTTCTATTCCTCCGGCAACAACCATACTGTTAGCGCCATATACGGATATGGAAGGACTCGATCCAATTGAATCATTTACGCCGCCAACTAAATTCCAATTTTGGGAAAAGACCATTGTTGGCAGAATAGCCAATGGCATTAGTGTAACAAATAGTATCTTACTAATTTTCATAATGGTTTTACTGTGAATTCTGATATGATCGTACGAATCAAAAAAAAGCTTTCCTGATATCAAAAGTAATTGATGACATAATTAATAACAATAACAATACATGGAATTATGCGGTTTCGATGAGTTTTTCAATCCTTTTAAGAGTTCTCTCTTTGCCAAGAACCTCAATCAACCCGAATATACCGGGGCTGATTGTAATCCCCGTTAGCGCCAGCCTTAAGGCATGAATCAATACGGCCGGTTTAACGCCTTTTGAATCAGCAAATTTTCTTAAATCCGCTTCCAGCGCCTCGGCATTGAATTCCGAATTGTTCTTTAATATTTCTGAATACGCCAGTAATAAATTTTTGACGTCTTCGTTCCAGTTTTTTGATATTCCTTTTTGGTCGTAATCAACCGGATCTACAAAGAAATATTTTCCCAATTCGATGAAGTCATTTATCGTAGATACTCTTTCTTTCATCAGATCCACAACCCCTATAATATATCGAAGCGGGATCTCTTTAGCGGCGCTTTCGCTTACAATTTTCTTCTCTGAAAGTTTCCGCGCAATGAGTTCAGCTATCTTATCCTTATCGCATGATTTTATATATTCCGAGTTTATCCATTTCAGCTTGTTCATATCGAACACAGCCGATTTTTTGTTCACTCTCTCGAAAGTAAATTCCTTAATGAGGTTATTAATTAAAATAACTTCTTGATTATTCTCAGGAGCAAATCCCAGCAGAGTGAGGAAATTGAACAACGCTTCGGGCAGGTAGCCCTGATCCCTGTATTCTTCTACTGAGACGGTATTTCTTCTTTTGGAAAGCTTTTTCCTTTGTTCATCCAGGATCATCGGGAGATGAGCAAATTCGGGAACTTCCCAGCCAAGAGCTTCATAGAGAAGAATTTGTTTGGGGGTATTTGAAAGGTGATCATCGCCTCTTATGACATGTGAAATATCCATATCGTAGTCGTCAACAACAACAGCGAGTTGGTAAATGGGGGAGCCGTCGGCGCGCAGGATAACAAAATCATCAATTTCGGAATTCTGAAAAACTGTTTCACCGTGAACAATGTCTTTAAAAATAGTCGCTCCTTCAGGCACAAAGAACCTTACAGTGTAGTCTTTGCCTTCTTCCAGGTAGCGCTTAACTGTTTCTTTATCCAGTTTCAATGATGCGCGGTCATATTTTAATGGTCTTTTCAAAGACTGGGCTTCTTTACGCTTCAAATCCAGTTCTTCAGAAGTTTCAAAAGCATAGTAAGCCTTACCTGAATCAACAAGCTGCTTTACAATCTCTTTGTACCTGTTTATGTTATCTGACTGGTAAACTACCGGTTCATCGGCATGCATTTGGAGCCATTCCATGCTCCTTATGATTTGTGCAGAAAGCTCGCTTTTTGAGCGTTCAGGATCGGTATCTTCAATTCTGAGAAGAAACTTGCCGTTCTTATTTTTAGCGAAAAGCCAGTTAAAAATGGCAGTTCTGGCGCCGCCTACATGCAAAAATCCCGTTGGCGAAGGGGCAAACCTTACCCTAACTTCTTTCATTTGCTATTGACTAAACCGAATTAATAAAGTATTTTAATAGAACCAGTTGAAAAGTATTAAGAATATAAGAATTATTGAATTAAAATATAAGAAACAAATCTATGGCTATGAAGAATTTTTCAATGAAGAAATTGTATTACTCGATTAGCGAGGTGAGCAGGATCACGGACTTAGAGCAATATGTGCTCAGGTACTGGGAAACAGAGTTTGACCTGCTTAAACCGGCTAAGAATTCTTCGGGTAATAGAATTTATACTAACAAAGATATTAAGCTGATATTGCTGATAAAGAAGCTTTTAAAGGAAGAAAAATACACCATAGAGGGAGCAAAAAAGATATTAAAGAATTATAACGTAAACAGCGACGAGCCGCTTAAGCTTGATTCGGAAATGAAGATGGTTGATGTTGAAACCCAAAAGGCGAATGAGCTTAGTTTGTTTGACGGGGGTTCAGGCGAGGCGCCCGGCGTTGATGGCGATAACAAATCTATTGACGATCTAAGAGAGATCAGGAAATTCCTGGAAGAATTATATAACCAGCTTGACGATGAGTAGCTAATATAAAAAGTTTATCCCATGGAAACGGGGAATCTTTAAATGAAGAGACGCATTATATGCGTCTCTTTTTTTATAATGAGATATGTAATAAACAACTGAGCCGAGATCCCTTTAATTAATCTTGCTTATTAACCAGCTTCCCGAAAACAACGGGGAAGTGAACAACCCGCTTCCGGAAATGTTTGTTGCCCCCATTCCTCCTGTAATCGTTCCGATTGAGATGCCATTGTAATACAGCGTTATGTTAAGATTGCCTGAAGCCGAAGAATAACCTGAAAGCGTGGTTGCATAAGGAAGCGTGATATTCTTATAAGTTATGGTCGCGTAAATGTTCTGTGAATTATCAACTCTGCCTGTAGCCTTTGCTATATAATTTGGCGGGGTAGTTTGCTCTAATGTCAGGCTGTCTGCTTCAAAGCTCCCGTCAGTTTGCACGGTTGCCGTATCAGTTGTAGTATCAGATTGGATGATCTGTACTTTCCATTTTCCGGCATAAACTATATTTACCGGAGCTGTAGTAGAAGTTGAATCATTTTTACAGCTGTACAAATAAACCGACGCCAAAATTATGCAAAAAATAAATAGACATTTTTTCATTATTGTTCCAAAAGTTTTTTGTAAAGTTATTCACTGAGCTTGATACAAACAACACAATACTTTTTTCCGCTATGTGATAACCGCACTTATTCAGGTATTTTTTTGTTTGTTATTAATAGTTAAGTTTGCACTCGACCTGATACATTCAACCGGAAACAACACGGCGCGTGGCGCAGCCCGGTAGCGCACCACTTTGGGGTAGTGGGGGTCGCTGGTTCAAATCCAGTCGCGCCGACGAAATTTGAATAGAATATATTCAAATAATTTAGAGTTTAAGGGTTTTATCTAACAGATGTCTTTAAATAAATTGCGTAACCGCATTATATTTAAAGAGAAAAGACTCTTGACTTTTTATCTTTAAATGTTTAAGTTTGATTAGTTCTTTAAAATATTTCGCGAGATTGGCGGAACTGGCAGACGCGCTGGACTTAGGATCCAGTCCCGAAAGGGGTATGGGTTCGACTCCCTTATCTCGCACCAGGCACAGGCTGATCAGCTTAAATTTTTTATAACATATGTCTACAAAAACAACAGGCGGAAGCAACATAAAAAACATTAACACTCCTATCTGCTCATTTTGCGGCAGGAGCGCTAACAAGGTTACCAGCATGATCGCAGGCCCTTCTAACTACGTTGGTAAGAAGGTATATATATGCGACATGTGTATAACCAACGCTATGACCATTATCAAACAGAGCGCAGCTTCAAGCATTAATAAAGGAACGCCGACCCGCAACGAGCTCACGCCCGAAATAATAAAAAAGTTTTTGGACCAGTATGTTATCGGGCAGGATAAAGCGAAGAAAGTTTTGTCCGTCGCAGTTTATAATCATTACAAGAGAATAGATTCAAACGAATTCAGCTACGTAGATGACGTTGAAATTGAAAAAAGCAATATTCTTTTAATAGGCCCCACGGGCAGCGGGAAAACATTCCTTGCGCAAACGCTTGCCAGAATGCTTGACGTGCCTTTCGCGATTGCAGATGCAACAACTTTAACCGAAGCCGGATATGTAGGCGATGACGTTGAAACAATTTTAGTTCACCTGCTTCAATCTGCAAATTATGATGTTAAGCGTGCCGAGAGAGGCATAGTTTATATAGATGAAATTGATAAGATCTCCAGAAAATCGGATAGCGCTTCAATAACGCGCGATGTATCAGGCGAGGGAGTTCAACAGGCTTTATTAAAAATTATAGAAGGCACAACCGCTAACGTACCGCCTAAAGGCGGACGCAAACATCCCGAGCAGCCGCTGATCAGCATTAACACAAAGAATATTCTTTTCGTTTGCGGCGGCGCTTTTGACGGGCTTGAAAAAGTTATACAGCACAGGGTATCGCAGGCGTCAATTGGTTTCGGCAATGAAATTGTGAGCAAGAAAACAAAGAAATACGATGAAACAATGGCGCAGGTTGAACCGGATGATCTTATTAAATTTGGATTAATCCCTGAATTCACCGGCAGGTTACCTATATGCGCTGTGCTTCATTCGCTTAGCGAAGAAGCTTTAATGCTTATACTTACTGAGCCGAAGAACGCAATTATCCGCCAATACAAGAAGCTCTTCAGAATGGAAGGCGTGGACCTTGAATTCGAAGAGGACGCTTTGAAAGAGGTTGTTAAAAAAGCTATAACTAAAAACACCGGCGCAAGAGCGCTTCGCTCGATACTCGAAGAAATTATGATCGATATAATGTACAAGCTTCCTTCCAAACAGGACGTAACCAAGTGCATTATAACAAAAGAAGTAATTTTGGGAGCGGATAAGCCGATCTACATGACTGAAGCAAATAAGCAGTACGCATAATAAAAGATTTCACGAACTAGTTAGATATTACCTTCGGCGGGACGCAGCAATGCGTCCCTTTTTTTTGGGCCTCACCCTACGCGCAATCGCGCGATTTCCCTCCCCGAAGGGGAGGAGGTAATACTTATTACTTCCAAATCAATTTTTCATAGATTCTTACCGTCTATTTCTTTAACTTTGTGACTCTATTCAAAAATCTTCTAAAAACGGGGTATATTATCGCAATTCTAAAATCAAATATTAAACAGGATAATACGTTTCATGAACGTGATGATTCCATGAAGAATCTGCTTCGCAAGCTGGAGGGAACGGCCGATAAAATTAAGCTTGGCGGCGGTGATAAGGAAATCGAAAAGCTTCACAAGCGTAAAAAACTTCATTGCCGTGAGCGTGTAAAACTTCTGATTGACAAAGATTCTTACTTCATGGAAATCGGTTTATTTACTGCGCATGGAATGTATGCAGAATACGGCGGCGCGCCTTCATCAGGCACAATATTCGGCATCGGAAAAATTCATGGGCGTGATTGCATTATTGTAGCCAATGACGCCACAGTTAAAGCAGGCGCATGGTTTCCGATAACATGCAAGAAAAATCTGCGTGCGCAGGAAATCTCGATTGAAAATAAGCTCCCGATAATTTACTTAGTTGATTCAGCGGGAGTATTCCTTCCGCTTCAGGAAGATATATTCCCGGATAAAGAGCACTTTGGGCGAATATTCCGTAACAACGCGGTTATGAGTTCCCTGGGGATTCCTCAGATTGCCGCTATAATGGGCCCATGCGTCGCAGGGGGCGCTTACCTGCCCATTATGAGCGATGAGGCGTTGATTGTAGAAGGAACCGGCAGCGTGTTCCTGGCGGGCTCACATTTGGTTAAAGCCGCTATTGGCGAAGATATTGAAAACGAGCTTCTTGGCGGCGCTATGGTGCACTCAGAAATTTCAGGCATTACTGATTATAAGATGAAGAGCGATGAAGAATGCCTGGAAACCATCCGGCATCTTGTAAGCAAATTCGGACACAACGAAAAAGCAGGTTTTGATAAGATCGAACCGGTCGAACCGCTATATCCTGAAAAAGAAATTTACAGCGTCATTCCGCGCGACAGAGCCAAGCCATACGACATGTATGAACTGATAGCAAGAATAACCGATGGTTCGGAAATTGATGAATACAAAGCAGGGTATGGCAAAACAATAATTACCGCTTATGCGCGGATAAACGGCTGGTCGGTTGGAATAGTCGCTAACCAGCGCACAGTTTCCAAAACAACGACTGCAAAAGGCGCAGGCGAGATGCAGGTTGGCGGCGTTATATATTCCGATAGCGCGGATAAAGGCGCACGGTTTATTATGAACTGCAACCAGAAGAAAATCCCGCTATTGTTCCTTCAGGATGTAACCGGATTTATGGTTGGTTCACGCGCCGAGCAGGGCGGTATAATTAAAGACGGAGCTAAGATGGTTAACGCGGTTGCAAATTCAGTTGTGCCGAAGATAACTATTATAGTGGGCAACAGTTACGGCGCCGGCAACTACGCAATGTGCGGCAAGGCATACGACCCTCGTTTTATTTTTGCGTACCCAACAGCATCTATCGCAGTTATGGGAGGCTCACAGGCTAGCAATGTTCTGCTTGGGATCCGCGTAAAACAGTTGGAGAAAGAAGGGAAGAAAATTACTCCAGAAGCGGAGAAGAAATTGCTCAAAGAAATTCAGGATAGTTATGATGCACATGCGGACCCGCTTCATGCCGCATCAAGACTCTGGGTTGACGGCATTATAGATCCGGCAGAGACAAGAAAAATTGTTTCATATTGTATAGAGGTGGCAAATAATAATCCCGATATGCCGAAATTCAATCCGGGAGTAATACAAGTTTAAATAACCAAATTTTATCGGAGGAAACATGGACGCAGATAAATCTTTACGCGAGCATTTAATAAACTATCTGGAAAAGCTGCACACGCACATGCTTTTACAGGATGCTGTTAAGGACCTTCCTGAAGAGCTTATCAACCAAAAGCCCGGCGGGTTACCATATTCGTTTTGGGATATGCTTGAGCATATCCGCATATCGCAAATTGATATGATAGATTTTATACATGATCCGAATTATAAAGAAATGGAATGGCCAAAAGATTATTGGCCTAAACCGGGCGGCAAAGCTACCAAAAAAATGTGGGATGAGTCAGTTAAGCAATATGAAAAAGATTTAGATGTTCTTAAAAAAATTGTTAACGATCCGAAAACCGATCTGTTTGCGCCGATTGCGCACGGCAGCGGACAGACCATCTTCAGAGAAGTCCTGCAAATTGTAGATCATGCAGGTTATCATATCGGACAAATAATTGTCATGCGCCGGCTTGCTGATAATTGGGGTAAATAAAAATGGCAATAGATTTAGAAGATAAAAAGAAATTACATACTTGGGAAGAAATTACAAAAATTGGAAAAAGGGACGTTGAAAGATTTGTGGCTATTTGTAATTATTATTTAGAGAAAGATTACGAAAGATTTCAGGCGTTCATAAAACCAAAACTTATTGAAATGCTTAATTCGGTTAGTTTGTAGGTGTTACTGGCTTTTGATCAACAATTAATTTTATTTATGCATTCGTACGAAACAGTAACAGAAGCTTTGAATGACCTCTCCAAAAGGGGATTCACAAACAGCTTTAATATTAAAGCCAAAGGAATAGAATGCGGTGAGCTTAATTTGACGCTACTGCCGGATGATTTTGAGATTGCGGAAGTGTATAGATTTGAAGGGAACAGCAATCCGGACGATGAAGAAGTTGTTTATGCAATTGAATCCAAAGACGGCGCGAAAGGCGTGATAGTGGACGCATTCGGAGCTTACGCGGATGATATTTCTTCTGAGTTAATTTCAAAGCTTAGATATTCGAAGAAATAAAGTTCCGGTTTTATTTATCCATCATCCAGCTATCCCTGCTTTTAACAAATGTCCACTTTGTATTAAATAATTCTGCGAAGCTTAACCTGTAATCTCCGTTATTATTCAGAGTGTTGTAATCGAAATCTGTCCGTATAATTCCCAGTTTGCTTTTAGGGACTTCATCAATGTATTTAGGCGATAAATTTTCAAGGTTAACTGGATATTGGCTATTATCAAAATAATATTTATCAAGCGCTACAATTATTGTTTCAGATGCGTTTTTAGTAGAGTCGATCTGCATGTCAATAATTTTCAGGCCAAGCCAAAAGCCTCCTAATAACACTAAAAGCAAAAGAAGAAAATTAACAGCGAGTCTGGTCTTTTTTATCATATCATAAATAAAAGTCACAACAAGCATAATTGCAGCCGCAATAACAGCGGGCATTAAAAAAACCGGCAGGTATGAAAACCGGCCTCCAATAACAGGCGACTGCACCACCAGTATTAATAGTAATACAAATCCAGCCAGCGCATACAGAATTTTTTTAATTATATTATTTTTCACCGATTCCAACTGAATCAAACTTAATGACTTTATTAAAATTATGGAAGAAGACAAATTTGCAGAAATTGTTCTTTATTTATAAGCTTCATTATGAGCGACATATGAAATGGATTCCCGCCTTCGCGGGAATGTTTTGCGCTTTATTAATAACTTTCAAAAATTAGTTTTAATATCCAAACAATACAATTTAATAGTTAAATGAATTATAAACTCGTCTTTCTTTTATCGCTGTTCTTATTGTGCAATGTCGATGCACAATCCGGTCCGAAGCTTTGTATCACAATGGACGACCCGAATACTTACGACACGCCATTAATGAGCTGGAAAGAACGCAATGAAAAGATACTTGAGACGCTGAAGAAACACAACCTGCAGGCGGCCTTATTTGTTTGCGGTATGAGGATAGATAACGATAGCGGCAGGGCTTTAATTTCAAGATGGGATGAAGAGGGGCACATGATATGTAATCACTCTTACTCACACTCGTATTTTCATTCAAAAAAAATCTCGCTTGAGGATTATGAAAACGATTTTTTAAGATGCGATTCAATTATTAAAGGTTATAAAAACTTTACTAAGCTTTACCGGTATCCCTTTTTAAAAGAAGGCGATACTAAAGAGAAAAGAGACGGGTTCAGAAAGTTTCTTAAAGCGCTTGGTTATAACAATGGCAGCGTCGCTATAGATGCGTCGGATTGGTATGTGGACGGCAGAATGAAAAAAGCCCTTCAGGATAATCCAAATACAGATGTTACTCCATACAAACAATTCTACTTAGCGCATATGCTTGAAAGGGCAAAGTTTTATAACGGGCTTGCGGAAAAAATTCTTGGAAGAGATATCCCATGCACAATTTTAATTCATCACTCGCTTCTTAACGCGCTTTTTCTTGATGATCTGATAAATATGTTTATTCAAAATGGCTGGCAGATTGTGAATGCATCCGATGCATTTAAGGATTCTGTTTATGCCGTTCAGCCGGATGTTTTGCCCGCAGGCGAAAGCATTATCTGGTCAATAGCCAAACAAACAGGAAAATATGATGATATCTTGCGCTATCCCGGCGAAGATGGCGATTATGAAGAAACCAATCTAAACGAATATCTTCTGGATTATAAATAACTAATTGCCGTTGTTGGTGTTATCACTAACAACAAAACTGTAGAATGATAATAAACAAAAACGAAGCAAGATACCTTGCCCTACAAAATCAAAAGCTGTTAAATGTATCCTCTGGAAAAACCAAAAAGGATTTACTGAAAATCATCGAAGCCATCGGTTATGTGCAGATTGATACTATATCAATAGTAGAGCGGGCGCATCATCATATACTTTGGACAAGAATGCCGGCATATAAAAGAACAATGCTTGATGAGCTTCTTGAAAAAGATAAAAAGATATTTGAATACTGGAGTCATGCTGCGGCTTTTTTGCCGATAAAAGATTTCAGATTTTCATTTTACAGGCAGGAAAAATACAGGAAGAACTACGAAGTTTGGGCAAATAAGAACAGGAAGATTGTTAATCTTGTTTTAGACAGGATAAAAGCTGAGGGTCCGCTTCAATCAAAAGACTTTGATCATACCGGCAAGAAAGGTAATGGCTGGTGGGACTGGAAACCGGCTAAATACGCGCTTCAGCATCTTTTCCATGAAGGAACGTTAATGATCGCTTCACGAAAGGGTTTCCAGAAAGTATATGACCTGACTGAAAACGTCCTGCCGAAAGAAACAGATACGACTGTTCCAGCAGAAGAAGAATTTTATGAACATATGATCCTTAGCGCGATAAACTCATTTGGTTTTGCAGCGGAAAAAGAAACCAAGTACCAGCGCGCTAATGACGCAAAGATTTTAAAAAACGTCATCAATAGATTAAAGGAAGAAAATAATATTGTTGAGTTTAAAATAAGGGGAATTGAAAGCGAAACATATTATTCAACCGATAAGAATTTGAAGCGCATTAAAAATTCTGATGAATCATCTCTGCTCTATATTCTTTCGCCATTTGATAATATAATAATTCAAAGAAAGCGAACTAAGAATATTTTTGACTTTGATTATACTGTTGAATTTTACCTCCCTGCCTCAAAGAGAACCTTTGGATATTATTGCATGCCTGTTTTATATGGAAACAAATTCATTGGAAGGCTTGACGCCAAAGCTAACCGGCAAACCGGGATATTTGAAATAATAAATTTCTTTCCGGAAGATAAGAAACTAACGACGCTGAAAATTAAAGAAGCATTGAAAGAAAAAATTACTGAATTAAGTTTGTTTACTGGATGTGAAGAAGTGAACTGGAACGGCAAGATTTAATTTTAGAACAATATTTTAATCCCACTTATCCAATACCTTTCGTGACTTAAGAAACTCAATTGCTGTCCGCACGTTTTCGTCAATTCCATACTCTCCGTTTAACTGAAGATGAATGACTTTCTTTGTGTTTTTCATTAAACCAAATGTTAGCTCAAGTTTTTTCCAATTAGAA
>CAZMRG010000015.1:0-23801 GCA_964568655.1 uncultured Ignavibacteriales bacterium
AGCTGCCATAGCCTGAATTTTTTTGTGATCCACAAGTAAATAATTCCCAGCATAAAGAACTCGCCATAGAAGGTGCCTCCAAAAACCCTGTAAACCGACATTCCGCCCGGTAAGCTTTGTAAGCTAATTGATACATCCGGCATAAAAGCAATACCCGTCAGAGCCGTTAGTATATACAAGACATTTGATATGACGGCAACGGGGAAAATGAGCCGGAACAAATACCCCCACCCGTCTCTTTTATACAAAAGGAGGTAAGGAAAAACAAGAAATGAAGCCCAGATTCCCTTCAGCCGGAAAGCATACTCCAGCGGATTAAATTGATACTGAAAAGCGCTTATAACAAATTCAAAAAGTAAGTAACCCAGAAAAAGCTTAGCTATGAAAAACGACTTGCTTTTAAACAACTCCCGGTACTCTCTTGCGCAAAACAGGGAATATATTACAAGACCTACAAGAATAAAATCTGAAATACGCAGGGATCTGTATACTATGTACCAGCGTTCCGGAACGAGACCAAGCGTTCCGCTTTGGATGAAGAAATACAGAAACAAAGCATAAGCAACGCCGCGCGCCTTTAAAGAAAATCTAAGTTTATTCCTGATGTAACGGTCGCTTCTTATTAGATCAGATTTAAGCGGAGAAGCCCCGACGCCCGGTTTTCTGAATCCAACAAAAGTATTTGTGATTATCCTTTCCAAACGTTACAGGCTTTCGTGGTATTTTCTGATCTTATTCGAATATTCCTTAACCAGCTCTTCTGCAGCCTTGCGGGTTTTCGCTTCGGCGTTTACGTGAAAGATCTCGCGTTCGCTATCAGGTATGCAGAGCGCCCACTTATATTGGTCGTAAAAGATCTTGATCCCGTCAATAAGCTGTCTTTTCATTCCTTCCGATTCCTCAACCAGCCTACGCATTATTTTGCCCTTTTGGTCTTTTGTGCAGAATACATTATTCTTAGCCATGAACAAACGGGGCGTTTCTTTTTCAATGCGGCTAACAGATTTGCCGGCCTTGGCAAGCAGCTCCAGCATTTTTACTATTGTAAACATTCCGTCGGTCGCAAACAGAAAATTCGGGAAAACAACGCCGCCCTTGGTTCCTCCTGCAAGCTCAACATCGGGGTCGTCGGTAGCTTCCATAATGGCGAAATGTGAATCTTTAACTCTTACTATTTCCGAAAAATATTTCTTTGCAACAATGTCAATTTCGCTTGATGCCTGTATCGGCACTGCTATTTTCTTAGTTTTAGGAAATAAGCTGAGGTATAAATAGACGACGACGCTCAGGAACCTGTCGTAGCTCATAATCCTGCCAAGGTCATCTACCAGATATATTTTCTCGCCGCCGGCGTCAATCAGGAAACCAAGATCGTATTTCAGCGAAGTGACAATATATGAAAGCTGTTGCAGCGCATCGCGGAATTCTTCCGGCGAACGCGTTTGCTTAGCCGAATCAAGATGCGTATCAAGCGAAACAACGTCAATATCCATATCGTTCATTATCATTGGCAGGATATCGGCTGTGATCCCGTGCGAGAAATTTATAGCTATTTTAAACTTTCTTTTGTTAATTGCGCTTTCATCTATGTTATCTAGAAAATGCGTTTTGTATTCTTCGTATGTCTTACCCGGGTATGTAACGGTTCCTATCTTATCGAACGGGGTTGGACGGGTATCGCCGGATATATATAATCTTTCAATTGTCTTTGTTTTTGTGGAAGAAATATCTTTGCCGTTGGAATCAAAGAATATTATATCACATCTCGAAGCGTCAAACGGCGACTTTCTGACAAATATTCCGCCTGAACCTTTTCCGGAGTTTAACTCAAGCCTGAGGACAGGAATAGGCATAGTGTGCACATCAAGAACGTCGACGCCGCTTGCAAGCAATCCGCTGGTAATAGCCCTTTTTATCATGAGCGAAACATTATCAAGGTCCCTTGAGATCAGGACTTTTGAACCAATACCTGTCGAAACGCCGAACATCATCCCGAGCCTTGCGCCGAATTCAGGAGTAATTTCAACGTTTGCCAGCCCGGTAATTCTGGCATCGGTAAAGAAAGTATCCTTCCACCTGTCTTCCCATATAAGATTCTTTGTCAGAATAGAGTTTGCGTCAATAGTTTTATGGGGCCATATCTTAACATCGGGCTTTATGTGAACATGATGCCCTACCTGGACATGATCTCCAATAAAAACATTCTGGGAAATTGTTACATACGGCTTGATCCTTACATTGTTGCAGATTACGTCATAATATATTTTTGAACCTTCATCAACTACGGTATGGTTCCATATGATCGAATCTTTAATAGTTACATTCGGGCCAACGCGGCAGCCTTTTCCGATCACTGAATTAGTTACATGCGCGCTCTTGTAAATGCGCGAAGATTTATCTATTACATTGCCGTTTTTTATAAGACCCTTAACGGATGCAATGTCAATTTTTCCTTTTAAAGCATCCAGGTTTGTAACTATATAATCATCCAGGCTGCCGACATCTTTCCAGTAGCCGCTTTCGATGGCCCCGAATAAAGACTGCCGTCCGCGCAGCATATACGGAAAAAGATCTTTTGAAAAATCACAGTCAGTTTTGGCTCCCCTTGCAGCCGGAACCTGGGCAAGCGTTTCTCTTTCGAGAACATAAATTCCGGTGTTAATTGTATCGCTGAAAACTTCACTCCATGTTGGCTTTTCAAAAAACTTCGTGATCCTGCCGGATCTATCTGAGAGCACAATTCCAAACTGAAGAGGATTCCTTGACCTTGTAAGCACAAGCGTTGCGGCAGCTTTTTTTCTGTCATGAAAGGAGACCGCATGGGTCAGGTCAAAATCGGTAACTACGTCGCCGCTTAATATTATAAATCTTCCCTCAATAAGATCGAGCGCGCAATATACCGCTCCGGCGGTGCCGTAATCTGCATCCGGTTTTACATACCTTATTTTTACGCCGAGCTTTCGGCCGTCTTTAAGATAATCTTTTATTATTTCTGCCTGGTGATATAGAATTATTATAAGGTCGTTAATTTTATGTTTCTTAAGGAGCTCTATGTTGTGCTCAATGATCGGTTTGTTGAGCAAAGGCGCCATTGGTTTCGGAATGTTAGCCGTAAGCGGCCTGAGCCGCGTCCCGAAACCGCCCGCCATTATTACTGCCTGCATCTTTACGGTGTTTTATTTATTTTATAAAATTTATTTCTTCTCGTCTTTATTCTCGTCTTTCTCTTTTTTGAAGTCAAAATTTACATTCGGAACTTTGTCGGTTCCGGGCGCTGATTTGAAATATTGCTTCTCTTTGAACCCGAACAATTTCGCCGTGATCATAGTTGGAAAGCTTCTGATTTTTGTATTATAATCCTGAACTGCTTCGTTGAATTTTTTCCGTTCGACGGCTATCCTGTTTTCGGTCCCTTCAAGCTGTGATTGCAGAGAAAGGAAATTTTCGTTCGCCTTAAGCTGTGGATAGTTTTCCGCAACTACCAGCAAACGCGATAGCGCCCCGGAAAGCTTATCCTGCGCGTCCTGGAATTTTTTGAATTTATCCTCATCTGACAGATCATCTGCTGAGAGTTTTATTTGCCCTACCTGGGAGCGCATCTCGGTCACTTCGGTTAGCACGCTCTTTTCAAAATCGGCATAGCCCTTCACAGTATTCACCAGATTAGGGATAAGATCGGCCCTTCTTTGATATTGGTTTTCAACCTGGGCCCATGCCTGATTGACGTTTTCGTCCATCTGAACGAGCGTGTTATAGCTGCAACCTGAAAAGGAAGAAATAAAAACTAAAGTTAAAGTAATCTTTAACAAAAACGCTGTTTTTCTCATATTTTATAATATATTAAGTACCCAACTTACGAAAGATAATGAATAAATACTAATTGAAAAAGTGAGGAAAAATAATGCGCAGGAAGCAGATTTTCTCTGCCATAGAGGGGGTATATTATACGTTTTTTGAAAGAATTATTTAAATAACGCTATTTACCCTTGAGACCGTAAATTAGCGTTGAACAGTAAAGGAGCAGAAAAATCAGAACTTTAATTAATTCATATTTGAAAAGTCTTAATACTCTCATTTGTTATTCCCAATACATAATAAACATTATCTAACGAAAAAGGTTTTATAATTGCCATAGATTTGTTAAGATGTGTCCAATTTATTGATAAAAATGCCCGCAATCCATATTTATTTAGACATAGAGCTTTAGGGACTGTGACAAGCCAGCGAACTTTCCGGATGAGGACCTTAAATAATTGTACAATAAAAAACCGCAGAAATATGTATAAACTCCTGCGGTTAGTTTTTGCGTCCTCCGGATGGTTATGTTATTTTGTCGGATTGCGGGGTCCCGGAGGGGGCCCCTTGGGCCCGGGGGGCGGGCCTGACATCATTTTCAAAACATCGCCGATTATTTCATCAAACTTCTTTTTCTGGTTATCATCGCAAAGAGCCCTTACTTTCTGAAAGTGATTGAAAGTAGCCAGTTCGATCTGCTTCTGTCCTTTGGCAATATTATCCGTAAGCTGGTTCAGCTTCACCGAATCTACCTTCGGCGCCTGGATCATATTGAACAATTCGTCTTTGTTCTTTTTGTTATCCTCCATGATCTGTTTCATAACTGACTGGTGCTCATCTCTCAGTTTAATAAAGTCCGCAAGCTGTGTTTGGTTCAAATTCAGTTCATGGATCAGGAACTCTCCGGGCCGTTCATCCTGACCCGGCGGGGGCGGGTTTCCGTCATGCATGAATTCAGGGCGCGGCGGATGCGGTTTATTTATCCACATAAACGCAAGCGTGCCAAAATTCAAAACCAATAATGCAAGTATCAGGATGCCCATTATTTTAGGCTTATCAAAGTAGTTCATAAAGTTAGTAGTTATATGTTGTATTTGAATTAAAATATTTTTCAGCAAAAGAAGTAATATTCTGTTTGCCGCCGGTTTGTTGTTTTACAGCATTGGTATAACTTGTCCACACGGTAATATTTATAATAACGGCAGCAATTACAGCCAGGGCCGTCGCAAAAATCACGCGCGCGTTTGATGATTTTTTCCGGCCTGAATCCCGTAACCCGGCTTTTATTTTTTCAAATAAAAATGGGTTTGCCTTTGCCCGTGCAGCGCCATCAAGGCTGTTTAACGTTTTTTCTATTTTTTCTGATTTATCCATTTTCAAAGATTTAGATGTTTTTTATCGCGAAAACTTGCGGCGGGTTAAGTATTTGAATAATAATCGTTTAAATGCGCTTTCAAATTATTACGCGCACGGTGAAGCAGCGATTCTATAGAAGAGACGGAAACATTCATTACTTCGCTGATTTCTTTATAGCTTAAGCCTTCAACTTTATTTAACGTAAAAGCTATTTTCTGATTTTCCGGCAATTTCCGAACAGCCTTAAATAATATCGCTGAAAGCTCTTTATTTTCGGCTTCTACACCCGGGTGATTAAAATCGGAAAGTTCCTTAAGATTTTTTTCTCCATCGCCGAACAGGCTTGTTATGAATGCGAATCGTTTCTTTCTTTTCTTTTTCCTGATGAGGTCAAGAGATTTGGTAATGGTGATTCGATATATCCATGTGGATAGCGATGAGTCGCCGCGGAATTTACCGATAGAGTTAAAAACTTCAATGAAAACTTCCTGTGAAATGTCCTCGGCGTCTTCTGCATTTTGAAGGATGCCCAGCGATGAGTTATAAACGCGGTCTTTGAATGAATCAACTAAATCCCTGAAAGCGATTTCACTTCCGGCGGTAAGCTCCGTTATTAGTTTTTTTTCATCCAATTGCGCCCCTGGTAAGTTAGACGGTAAACAACTCTAAAACTTGCTGTTATTAATTGAAATAGATATTGAAAAAAATTTCTCAGTATTGCATCTTTGTTCCT
Organism: uncultured Ignavibacteriales bacterium; assembly: GCA_964568655.1. Lineage (GTDB taxonomy): Bacteria > Bacteroidota > Ignavibacteria > Tepidaquicellales > OLB5 > CAWFKW01. The sequence continues at coordinate 5,885 of CAZMRG010000015.1, forward strand.
AAAAGAGTTAACTTTGCATAGTAATTTAAAGCTATTGGATTAATAACGGCGATGGAGTTCGCCTCAGAAAGCGCTTTTGAACAAAGCTGATGACTCCTGCAAAGACAGAAATTTTTGCAGGGGTTTTTTGTTTACACCGATATTTTTAAAAAATATTTATAAACGTCAGACATTATAATATGCAGCACATATTTCTTATTGGCGCCGGAGGATTCCTTGGAGCGATAGCAAGGTACCTTGTTTCGAGATACCTGGGGAGCTTTATGGCGTCATTTCCATTGGGCACATTGGTTGTGAATGTTTCGGGGAGCTTCCTGCTCGGTTTCATAATGTACAGCATCGCTTACGGCAAATCAATTCCGTCTGACTTAAGGGACCTGATAACAATAGGTTTCATAGGGGCCTTTACTACAATGTCGACGTTCAGTTATGAAACAGTGAGGCTGGCTGAGCTTAACGAGATCTTCTTCGCAGCACTAAATTTATTCCTGAATTTACTTTTATGTATAGGAGCTATATATTTATCAAAAGAACTGGCCATTTTAATTAACAAATGAGTTTGCGTGATATTAAATAACAAATTGTAACAGGATGCAGAAAGAATCTATGGCCGTACTCCTGCGGATATTCATCGGGGAGTCGGATAAATTCCAGGGAACTAATCTTTATCATTATCTGGTAAAATACTTGCGGACTAACCATTATGCCGGAGTCACTGTGCTCAGAGGAATAACCGGGTTCGGTAAAGCAAGTAAAATACACACATCCGATCTGCTTGAGCTTTCATCCGATCTTCCTATAGTTATTGAAATAGTTGATACTGAAGAAAAGATAGAAGCGCTGAAAAAGAATTTTGATGATACAGGAATGATAGGCAGCGCCCTGATAACAGAAGAAAAAGTGAAAATAATTCAATATGGAAAAAACAACGCTTGAATTAATTGATCATTAAGAAGTTTATTACTAATGTATGCGGAGTTTAAATGAGAAATAGCATTCTGCTTTTAGCGCTTTTGTTTTGCACTCTCGGGGTTTTTTCTCAGGACATGGATGCGGGAATCAGCATAATGGGAAGGCGCGATCCAAGGCTTTTGGAAGAACAAAAAGAAAGCAAGCTCACAATGACAAATAATCTCGGGTTTAGCGGGAAGGATCCGCTGGATGGCGGGGAATTTACGATAAATACAATTATGGCAGACGGCGATATTCATTTTTATAAGACAAGCCGCATATTTTTCAGGCTGGCTTATGGCATATCGGCGGGTCCGGCTAAAACCGTAAACGGACCGGGCGATATAATGGTTATGTATTCGTCAGACTTTTCTCTTCCGCTGGTTAAAACATGGAATATATCCGTAGGCATCAAGATCTCTTCGGGCTCAGCCAACATCGGCCCTTACCCGATGGCGTATGAACCAGCGCTGGGAAGCAACGATCTGCTATTGGGCTTCGGAAAGAATTTCGGGATAGCAAATCTTTATTTCGGATATCAAAAGTCTTTTGGAAGAAGCGTTAATAAGCTGACTGAATTAAAAAGAGGCGATGACGTAATGCTGAGAGCGGGGATAACAGAGAAATTTGAGACCGGTTATTTGCAGGCGGAAATATTAGGCATCAAGAGAATTCAGGAATCTAACGTTGTTATTTATAATTCTGTCCCCAGGCAATATTTTGACGTTGACCAAAGCAATGAACTTCAGCTTAATGTTTTAGGGAAGGTGAGCGTGCAAACTTCCAGGTACATTAGCCTGGAGGCGCTGGCTGCGCTTCCGCTGCTTACAAGAGATTCCAACATTGACGGACTTAAAAGAGCTTTTTCTATTTCACTATCCGCGGTTTTCTATTTCAAGCTGGATTAGAATCTTTGAAAATAACTTTCCTTATACTCACTTCATTTGTTTTCATTTCATTCCTCTGTAATAATAATACGATCACTGAAAAAAAGAACGTTGAACCTCCCGGACCTGATACTGTAAAACAAATTAGGCTAAGCGAAAAGCAGCAGAGAATTTTAGACGGCGCAAAAAAATGTTTGCATGATAAATTCAGCTATGATATGCAGATGGCGTATTATGTATTAAAATATAAAGACGGAAAGTACACAGGCTCACAGGTTTATCCCGGCGGGGATATGGACCCCGCACTTGGGGTTTGCGTTGAAGTTACAATAAGAGCGTTAAGATATGCGGGGATAGTTGATCTGCAGGATGCGATTCACGAAGATATAAAATTACATTGGTCTGATTATCCTATAAGCAGGTGGGGAGCAAAAAACGCTGATGCAAATATTGATCACCGCCGCGTGCCGAACCAGCATGTGTGGTTCAAAAAATACTGGAATGAGATTTCAGGCGATGATTATCAGCCGGGTGATATCATTGAATGGGATATGGACGGCGACTCATGGGGAGATCACATAGGCATAGTTTCGGACAAAACTGAAAACGGAAAACCATTTTTAATACATAACTTTCCAAGTCCGGGATACGTAGCCGAAGAAGATGTGCTGAACAGGTGGAAAATAATAGGTCATTTCAGAGTAAAAGAAGGATCTCCTAACTGATTTAGGGCAGTAGGTCGAATTTGAAACTGTTGGGAAAATATTTTAATTATTATAAAAATTCATAAATTTTTCATATTTTGGCGTTTTTTACCCATTTCTTTACCTTGCTTTGATATTTTAAAATATTTATATTCGTTGGTTAAAGTTTGTTTATGATTTTTATGACGCTCAGAAAAGCGTCATTTTTTTTCGTAAAAATTCAATTTTCCAAATTTATATAATTTTTTAACATGAAATCGGATATAGTAGATTCCTTTTCTCAAATGGTTAAGGATAAAAAGATGGACCGCGACGTTCTTGAAAGCGTGATCAAGGATGTTTTCGGTATGATGATTCGTAAAAAGTACGGGCAGAATGCAAGGTATGACGTTATTGTAAACATGGATAAGGGCGATATTGAAATGTACGTTATGAAAGAAGTCGTTGAAACTGTTGAGGACCCCGAAACGCAGATCACATTAGAAGACGCGAGAGAACATACCGAGGAAGAGCTTGAGGTAGGCGATGATTACGTGGAGGTGCTTGACGTTGTAGCTTTCGGAAGAAGGCATATTGTTAACCTGAAGCAAAATCTTAACCAGAAGATACGCGAAATTGAAAAAGAGATCGTTTACAACGACTATAAAGATCTTGCAGGCGAAATAATAGTAGGCGAGATTTACCAGATCAAGCCGACATATATTCTTCTTATTCATAACAGCCACGAAATAATATTTCCTAAAGGCGAACAAATACCGAAGGAAAGATATAAGAAAGGCGATAACATCAGGGTATACATAAAAGAAGTTCAGAAGAAACCCTCGGGCCCGCCTCTTATAATTACTTCAAGAGCCTGCGATGATTTCCTGAAGAAACTTTTTGAACTTGAAATTCCCGAAATTTACGACGGAGTTATAGAGATAAAAGGAATTGCGCGCGAACCGGGCGAGAGAGCCAAGGTAGCGGTATATTCATATGACGACAGGATAGATGCAGTCGGCGCATGCGTAGGCATGAAAGGGATAAGAATTCATTCTATAGTCCGCGAGCTTGCGAACGAAAACATTGACGTTATCAATTACTCGGAAGATATTGCGCTGTATATAGCAAGAGCGCTTGCGCCAGCGAAGCTGAAAGATATTTATCTTGATAAAGCGGCAAAGGTGGCAAAGATAGTCGCGGATGAGGACCAGATATCGCTTATTATCGGAAAGAACGGACAGAATATAAAACTCGCTTCGCGTCTTACCGGATTTGAGATCGACGTTGAACGAAAGAACGTCAAGAAGGCGGAAGAGACCGAAGACGAATCTGAAGAAAGCGAAGAAGAGAGCGAAGAAGCGGTAGCCGAAGAGTAATCTACAGAAGAGTAAAACTATAGAAGCGAGAGAACATTAACCAGATTCATATTAATAATTTTAGAATACCGGAATTAATATTTAATGCCCGAATCAACTAAATCAGCCGGAAAAGGCGTACAAATATCCAGGATTGCCAAAGAAGTAAACAGGCAGTCCGGTGAAATACTCGAGTACCTCAAGCGTATAGGCGTCGAGGTAAGCGGCGTCATGTCAAAAGTGGACGAATCGGCATACCATAAAGTGCTGGGTCATTTTAAGTCAGATATTGAAGAAGCTGAAAAGCATAAACAAAAACTATTAGAGTTTAAGAAAAAGCACAGGACCGTTGAGATAAACGAAATAGAAGGCGAAGTAAAAAAAGAAAAAGAACGCAGGCTCAAAGAGGACGAGGAAAAGCGCAAAAAGCAGGAAGAAGAAGACAGGATAAAATCGGAAAGGGAGAACCAGTTCCAGAGAGAGCTTGATGAAAAACGCAAGCTTATTGAGCAGAAGAAAGAAGAGATTGAACAGGAGAAAGAAGAAAAGAAGCGCAAAGCCGAAGAAGAAGCCCTGAGAAAGGCGCAGCAGGAAATTGCGGAAAAAACAAAAGAAACGGAAACAAAACAGAAGAAAGAAGAACAGGATAAACCGAAGGTAGAAGTTAAAAAACCTGAGGTCAAAAAAGAAGAGCCGAAGAAAGAAGAACATAAGAAGGAAGAGCCCAGGAAACATATTCCAAGGCGGGAAGAACACAAGAAACCCGAACCGAGGAAAGACGAGAAGAAAAAAGAAGACTTCAATAAATTCAGGAGGCCCGAGAGGCAGCCGGAAAAGAAACCCGAGCGTGTTTTTGAGCGTGTAACAATAAAAGAAGATTTTCGCAAGAGCAAGAAGCCTATTCCCGGACAAAAACAGCGTCCGCCTTTTAAGAAGCCGTTTGTATCGCGCGAAGACGAAAGAAAACAAGCCGAAGAAAAAGCTAAGAACAAGCAACGGGATACAAGGCCCTCTCCCGCGGCAATACCGCAGACTCTCGAAGAGAGGAAGCGCGACCTTGAGAAGAAAATTAAGTCAAAGAAACAGCGCTATACCGATGGCGCCGAGGTAAAGAAGAGAAAAAAACAGGACGAAGCCGAGCTGAACATCGAGATAGAAGAAGCCATTCGCGAGACGATGGCAAAGATGGACGATGCGGGAAGCTTAACCTCAAGAAGCCAGCTCAGGAAAAAGAAGAAGAAGGAAAGAATAGAGCAGGAACAAAAAGAGCAGATGGAAATTCTTGCAAGAGCGAACATTCTTCTTGTAACAGAGTTCTTATCCGCATCTGAGCTAGCGACATTGATGGGAATTGAAGTGAGCCAGCTGATTCAGAAGTGTTTTGAGCTGGGTTTAATGGTGACCATTAATCAGAGGCTCGACCGCGACCTGATAATTCTTCTTGCCGATGAATTTGGATTTAAAGTAGAGTTCCAGAAAGAATATGAAGTTGATCTGCTTGCAGATATAATTGACCCGCCTGAAACATTAAAGCACAGGCCCCCGGTGGTAACCATTATGGGCCACGTAGATCACGGCAAAACATCGCTGCTTGATTATATCAGGAAAACAAACGTGGTTGCCGGTGAAGCGGGCGGTATCACACAGCACATTGGCGCTTACCAGGTAAGGCTTGATAACGGTAAACTGATCTCGTTCCTTGATACGCCGGGCCATGAAGCGTTTACCGCAATGAGAGCCAGAGGCGCGCAGATAACGGATATAGTTGTACTGGTGGTAGCCGCCGATGACAGCGTTATGCCACAAACGGTAGAAGCTATAAACCACTCGCTCGCCGCTAACGTTCCGATAATTGTTGCAATAAATAAAATTGATAAGCCTAACTCCGATCCGCTGAAAATTAAAACCCAGCTTTCAGAGCGCGGTATATTGGTTGAAGAATGGGGCGGGAAATACCAGTCAGTTGAAATTTCAGCCAAGGCGGGATTGAATATAGACGTTCTACTTGAAAAAATATTGCTTGAAGCTGAAGTGCTTGACCTTAAGGCAAATCCTGACAGGCAGGCGCGCGGCGTAATAGTTGAAGCCAAGCTTGATAAAGGCAAAGGCACTGTAGCAAGCGTTTTGGTTCAAAAAGGAACTTTGAAAGCGGGCGATTCATTTGTAGCCGGAATATACAGCGGCAGAGTGAAAGCAATGTATGATGAAAGAGGACATAAGGTAGAAAACGCCGCGCCATCAACGCCGGTGCAGGTTCTTGGATTTGACGGTATGCCTCAGGCAGGCGACGTGATGGTGGCTCTTGAAAGCGAACGCGATGTAAAAGAAATTTCATTGAAGCGCCAGCAGTTAAAACGCGAACAGGATTTCAGGCAAATTCATTTAATTACGCTTGATGATATATCCAAACAAATAAAGGAAGGCAAGCAGGTTGACCTTAACGTTATTATAAAAGGCGACGTTGACGGTTCGGTTGAAGCTTTGTCTGATTCATTGCTTAAGCTAGGCTCGAGTGAAGTTAAAGTCAGCGTTATACACAAAGGCATCGGTGAAATATCCGAAAATGACGTATTACTTGCGGCGGCTTCGGGAGCGATAGTCGTTGGATTTAACGTAAGACCGAATCTTAAAGCCAGAAAATTAGCGGAAGCGGAAAATGTTGATATCAGGCTGCATAATATTATATACGATGTAATAAACGAAGTTAAACTTGCGCTTGAAGGCTTGCTTGAACCTGAAAAGAAAGAAGAAATTCTTGGCACGGTTGAAGTCAGAGCGACATTTAAAGTGCCGAAGGTTGGAATGGTTGCAGGCTGTTACGTGGTTGACGGGAAAATATCCCGCGGAAATAAAGTGAGGCTGCTCAGAGACGGTTTTGTTGTATTTGACGGTAATATATTCGCGCTCAGAAGATTTAAAGATGACGTGAGAGACGTTGAATCAGGTTACGAATGCGGGATAAGCCTTGAGAATTACAACGATATTAAGGTGGGCGATATAATAGAGTCTTATAAAATAGTAGAGATAAAGAGAAAGCTGGCATAACTAGCTCTTAAAAGCCGGCGCTGTTGTTTATGCGGATTTTATAATTTTGTTCATTGTGGAGGATACTGGTATGTCAATCAGGGCGGAGAAAGTTTCAGAAGAAATAAAACACAAATTAGCTGACGTTCTTTCAAAAGATTTAGCAGACCAAAGCCTCGGGCTTGTTACAGTAACAAAAGTAGTTACTGCAAACGACCTGAGAGTTGCAAAAGTGTTTATAAGTTTCCTGGGGAATAAAGAACCTGCTGAAAAATGCCTGGAGAAGGTTAACAACAGGAAAAAGCAAATCAGGATGCACTTAAGCTCCCGGCTTTATTTGCGGTATATGCCCGAGCTGCTTTTTTATCATGATGACACGGCTGAATATGCAAGCAAGATAGATGAACTGATCAAACAGATCCATAAAGATGAAAAAGAAGAGTAACTTTGAGTGACTGCTAATCCCGAAATAACCGGAAAAGTCAATCTTGAGGCAAAAAACGAAGAAGGTTCATTAATACTTATCGATAAACCTCTCGGATATTCAAGCGCAAAAGTTGTAAACATACTCAAAAAAAGGCTTAATATTAAAAAAGCGGGGCACTCAGGCACGCTTGATCCCAAAGCGACGGGATTACTGGTTATATGCACGGGCAGAAAAACCAAAGAGCTCAACAATCTTCTGGACGTTGATAAAGAGTATGAAGGCGTTTTAATTTTAGGAGGCAAAACAAAAAGTTTTGACACTGAATCAGAAGTTTACGATGAGATAAGCACAGGCGGCATTACCGATGATATGATCCTTGAAGCCGCAAAAAGTTTTGTAGGCAAGTCACAACAGTTGCCGCCCATGTTTTCGGCGGTAAAATACAAAGGTAAACCGCTTTATAAGTATGCAAGGAAAGATAAGGATATTGAGCGTGTGACGAGGACTATAAACATAAAAGAGTTTGAGATTACAAATATATGTTTGCCCGAAGTTACATTCAGAGTGTCCTGCTCCAAAGGAACATATATCAGAACGCTTGCCAATGACCTTGGCGAAAAACTCGGAGTTGGCGCATATTTGAAAAGCCTGAGAAGGACACGGATCGGGGAATACGATGTGAAAGACGCGCCGGAACTTGATGAATTTATAAAGCAAAACATAACATAGATTATTCCTTTATTTGACGCAGAGTATGCAGGTTTACAGAAATATAAATGAAGTTGTTAAAGATACAAATACGGTATTAACCGTAGGAACCTTTGACGGCGTTCACCTTGCCCACAGGCAGGTTATCGGGATGGTTCTGAAGCTTGCCGAAAAGAAAAAAGCGCGTTCTTTTATAGTAACGTTTGAGCCTCACCCGCAGGAAGTTTTGAAAACCAAAACGCCTGATATAAAAATGCTATGCAGCATCGAAGAAAAACTTAAAATGTTCGAAGAGCTGGGCGTTGACAATGTGCTTGTGATAAAATTCACCGAGGAGTTTTCAAAAACCAAGGCGCACGAGTTCTATGAGAATTTAATTTGCGGGAAGATCGGGATATGCGATCTTGTGGTTGGATACGATCATTTATTCGGTAAAGACAGAGAAGGAAACTTCGATATGCTTACGGCGCTCGGCAAAGAGTTTAATTTCGGCGTCCACAGGGTTGAAGAAATTGATGTAGGCGGCATGCCCGTCAGCAGCACAAGGATCCGCAAATTAATGGCTGAAGGGATGATACACGAAGCTAATAAGCTGCTGGGATATGAATACGGATTCGAGGGGATTGTTGTTGAAGGCGATAAAGTTGGCAGAACAATAGGATTTCCGACGGTTAATTTAAAGCCGGTAAAAACTAACAAGGTTATGCCTAACGACGGGATCTATTGCGTGAGGGTAACGCATAAAGAAGACGCTTACTTTGGGATGATGTATGTTGGCTACAGGCCTACTCTGACCGAAGGAAAAGTAAGGGCGCTTGAAGTAAATATATTCGACTTCGAAAAAACCGTTTACGGCGATAAGCTGTTAATAAATTTCCTCGTAAAGCTGCGTGAGGATAAGAAGTTCGAATCAAAGGAAGCGCTGATAGAACAAATTAAAAAAGATAAAGTAGATTCATTAAAATTCATAAACATAAAAACAAAATCATAGGTAACAACTTTAAGGAGATAAAATGTCTTTAAACAAAGAACAGAAACAAGAAATTGTTTCGAAGTACGGAAAGGGTCCAAAGGATTCCGGCGTACCTGAGGTCCAGATTGCAATATTGACCCAGAGGATCAACGATTTGCAGGCAACGCATTTTGACAAGAACAAAAAAGACAACCATTCGAGGCTTGGCCTCCTCAAAATGGTAGGTAAAAGAAGAAGGCTGTTAAGGTATCTTGAGAACAAAGATATCGAACGCTACAGGAAGATTATTAAAGAACTTAACATCAGAAAGTAAGTATATCGAATCCGGGCGGTTATGTATGACCGGCCTGTTGACGGATAGTTGTTTTCAGGGAGAATAAAAAAAGAAAATGGTAACAATAAAAGAAATAAATATAGGCGGACAGATACTTAAACTTGAAACAGGGAAACTTGCCAAACAGGCAAGCGGAGCTGTGCTGGCTACTTACGGAGATACAATGGTGCTGGCAACGGTTGTTGGCGCGGAAAACCCGGTGGAAGGACAGGATTTTTTCCCTCTCCAGGTTGAATACAGGGAAAAAACTGCGGCGGTCGGTAGGATCCCCGGCGGATTTTTCAAACGCGAAGGCAAACCGAGCGAAAAAGAAGTGCTTACATCAAGGTTGATAGACAGGCCGATCAGGCCGTTATTCCCCGATGGCTATAAGTGCGAAACCCAGATAATTATCGGCGTCTATTCATCCGACCAGGAAAATGATTCGGATGTGGTAGCGGCGGTTGCTGCTTCTGCGGCGCTGATGGTTTCAGATATTCCGTTCGAAGGGCCAATCGGCGAAGTAAGAGTAGGCAGAGTTAACGGCGAGTTCCTTGTGAACCCTACGCATACCCAGCTTAAAGAAAGCGATATGGACCTTATTGTCGGCGGAACCGAAGAATCGGTTGTAATGGTTGAGGGCGAAGCAAACGAAGCGTCAGAGTCTGATTTGCTCAGCGCTGTCAGGTTTGCTCACGAAAACATTAAGCTATTGTGCAAAGCGCAGAAAGAGCTTGCAGCTGAATGCGGAAAGCCGAAACGCGAAGCCAAGCCGGCTGAAGTGAACGAAGAGCTGATTAACGAAGTTAAAAGCCTTAGTTTTGATAAGCTGAAAGAGATTCACCGCACAGCCTATAAGAAAGAAGAAAGAAGCCTGAAAACAAAAGAGCTTTTCGATTCAGTAATTGAAGCTCTTAAAGAAAAATATCCGGAACAGGAAAAAGCGATCTATACAATCTATGATGACCTGCAGTATGAAGACATGAGAGAAATGATACTTACCGAAGGTAAGAGAATTGACGGCAGGACAACGAAAGATATAAGAACAATTACCTGCGAAGTCGGAATACTTCCAAGAACTCACGGCTCATCGCTGTTCACAAGAGGCGAAACACAGAGCTTGACGTCTCTAACGCTGGGTACAAAGATGGACCAACAGAGGATTGACGGCTTGCTTCCGGAAGAAGATAAGTCATTTATGCTTCACTATAACTTCCCGCCGTTTTCAACCGGCGAGACCGGAAGATTTACAGGTCCCGGAAGGCGCGAAATAGGGCATGGACATCTGGCTGAGCGCTCATTAAAGAGCGTGCTTCCCGATGAAAAAGATTTTCCGTACACCATAAGAATAGTATCGGACATTCTTGAATCGAACGGCTCTTCTTCAATGGCTACAGTTTGCGCAGGCACGCTTGCGCTTATGGATGGCGGCGTCTCGATTAAAAAGCCGGTCGCGGGTATTGCAATGGGACTGATAAAAGAAGGCGACAGGATCGCGGTTCTTTCTGACATACTTGGAAACGAAGATCACTTAGGCGATATGGATTTCAAAGTATGCGGCACAACCGAAGGCATAACAGGGTTCCAGATGGATATAAAAATAAAAGGCGTGTCGTTTGAGATAATGGAAACAGCATTGCTTCAGGCAAAAGAAGGAAGATTGCATATACTTGGAATTATGAAAGAAACGCTTGCCGAGCCGAGGACAAACATATCATCTTACGCTCCGCACTTGTATACAATGACAGTTCCTATCGATATGATAGGCGCAGTAATTGGGCCGGGTGGCAAGAACATCAGGCATATAATAGAGCAAAGCGGCGCTGAAATTAATATTGAAGACGACGGAACTGTTACAATTGCGGCGGTTTCAGGAGAATCAGCAAGTATCGCTCAATCTATGATTGCAAAGATTACCGAAGTGCCTGAAGTCGGAAAGATATACCAGGGTAAAGTAGTAAAGACAACCGAGTTCGGCGCATTTGTAGAAATTCTGCCGGGCAAAGAAGGCTTACTGCATATTTCACAAATTGATATCAAGCGAGTTGCTAAGGTTGAAGATGTACTGAAGCGCGGCGATGAAATTGAAGTTAAAGTTATCGCAATCGATAAAGAGAACGGCAAATATTCGCTTAGCAGAAAAGTCCTGATGGAAGGTTACAATCCTGAAGACGATAAAGATAAAGGGGAACGCAAGCATCACAGCGGAAGCGGCGACCGCAGGCGTCACGATGGACATAGAGAACATAAAAAGGATTGATGATTTGTGATTTGAGATGTAAAGATTTGAAAACAAAAGAATAACAAGAAATGCGGACTTAGAAAGTTCGCATTTTTTGTTTGTAAGTCATATATTTGAAAAAACAATATAATCAGCAAGACAAAATTATGCGATTTGCCTCAATTCTTACAATTTTATTAGTCTTTTTCGCTATAAGTTTCTCACAGCAAGTGTCAAACGGGCAAGCAGAACAAACCGCTAAAAAGATCGAGTCCTATTTAGACAAAATCGAAGCGGTGGGATTCTATGGGAGCGTCCTGGTTGATATTAACGGCGAAAAGGTACTTTCCAAAGGGTATGGATTCCGGGATGAATCCGAAAAACTTAAGAATACTCCATATACAATATTTGATATCGGCTCTTTAACCAAACAGTTTACGGCAGCTGCTATTCTGAAGCTTGAAATGCAGGGGAAGCTTTCTACTGATGATATAATTTCAAAATATTTTGAAAATGTTCCTGCGGATAAATCAGGCATTACTATTCATGAACTTCTGCGGCATGCTTCCGGATTAAAAAGCGTCGTTGGCGGCGATTATGACAAAATAACCCAAGATGCATTTATAGATTCAGTTTTGAACTCGCCGCTAAAATTCGAACCGGGAACCGCATTTTCTTATTCAAATATCGGGTATAGTTTGCTTGCCATGATTATCGAAAAAGTTTCGGGTATGAGCTATGAAGAATACTTATATGAAAACCTGTGGAAGCCCGCACAAATGGAATCTACCGGTTACACCCGCCCAAATTTTGAAAGCGACATGATTGCGAAGGGGTATAACCCAATGAGCGGTAATCTATGGGGAAAACCAACCGATAAAGCGTGGGACGGCAATGCTCCTTATTGGCATCTGAAAGGCAACGGCGGAATACTCTCGACAACTGAAGATCTGTACAAGTGGCATTTAGCTCTTTTAACAGACAGCATTTTATCAAATGAGGCGAAAGAAAAATACTTTTACCCGAAGCTTAGAGACAATGAAAGCTCCGACTCGTATTACGCATATGGCTGGGACGTTCATAAGACAATCAGAAACACTAAACTCATCAGTCACGATGGCTTTAACAGGATTTTCTACGCTGATTTTTTTAGATTTGTTGACGAAGGAGTTACAATAATTACACTTACAAACAAAGCCCTCCCTGATTTTACCGGAACCAGTATGGAGATCTCAAGAATAATATTTGAACCCAATTATAAGCCGGTAATTCCCGCGGCCGATAATGAAACAAACCGCAATTTCACCGCTGAAATAATTAAAATCTTAAAAGAAAAAGGGCTCAAAGCGGCAATAAAGGCATTTAAAGAACGAACAGCCGGAGCCCAGCTTATCGAATCCAGTTTAAATGTTGAAGGGTACGATCTGATTAAAGCAAATAACTTTAAGCAGGCTATAGATATATTTCTTCTGAATGTTTATGCATATCCTGATTCTTTTAACGCATTTGATAGCTTAGGCGAAGCATATATGGATGACGGCAATAATAAACTGGCAATAGAAAACTATAAGAAGAGCCTAGAGCTTAATCGGGGAAACGAAAACGCAGTTGAGATGCTTCAAAAACTGGGAAATAAATGAATATTTTAAGGAGTGTTTTGACTATAATTCTCCGGGTATGGAATTGAAAATATTGAGCGAAAAGCATATATTGTAATAAATTGTAATACAATGAGAGAAATTCTATCAATCAGTTTGACGGCAAAATTAAAGCGCAAAATCAACAGCGCTTCAAGGCAGTATAAACTGTCTAAAAGCGAAATAGTAAAACGGGCGCTTGATAAATATCTTGTAAGTATGGATTTTTTGAAACTCCGGGAAAAAATGATGCCATATGCCCGAAAAAGGAATTACTTTTCTGATGAAGATATTTTTAACGATAAAGATATTTCTTGAAGATTGTTTTTGATACTAACGTTATTTTGTCCGCTTTTTTTACGGAGGGTCTCTCTTATAAAGTATTTGATGAATGCCTGAATAATTTCGATATTGTTATATCAAAATGGATCATCTCGGAAATTGAAGAGAAGTTACGGCATAAATTTAAAATTCCGAATCCTCAGATCAATCAACTTACCAAATTCCTAAGAACAAATTTGATAAACCTGGAGCCAACAGGTCCGCTTCCTAAAGTTTGCCGCGACAATGATGATAATAATGTGCTTAAATTAGCCGATTTTTCCCGGGCTGATGTGATTGTAACAGGCGACAAAGATTTACTTGTTTTAAAATCTTATTTAGGGGCCAAAATCATGAACCCACGGCAGTTTTTTGAAAAGTATCTTCAATGAAGTTCTTAAAAACCGAAAAACTAATTGGAATCAATCAGTAAATGAATTTTTCTCCCATCGATTACGGCATAGTAGCGGTCTATCTTGTCGGCGTTGTTATTTACGGATTTATATCATCGCGTAAGCAGAAAACCACAAAAGATTATTTCCTCGGCGGCAAAGAGATGAAATGGTGGGCGGTTGGACTTTCAATTGTAGCAAGCGAAACAAGCACTCTTACATTTATCAGCATTCCCGGACTTGCATATCGCGGTAATTTGCAGTTTATGCAGCTAATATTCGGATATTTTGTAGGCAGACTGCTTGTAACTGTTATTTTCATTCCCGCTTATTATAAAGGTAATATTGAAACTGCGTATGATTTCCTTGGCAAGCGGTTTGGACAGGGACTTCGCAAACTTACATCATCTGTATTTATTATAACAAGAGTTCTTGCTTCCGGAGTGAGGCTTTTCGCTACTGCAATTCCCGTTCACATCATAACCGGGTATGATTATCCTACAAGTATCGCAATAATCGGATTATTCACTTTGATATATACTTATCTTGGCGGATTGAAGGCTGTCGTCACAATGGATGTGGTTCAAATGTTTATTTATGTGGGCGGGGCAATAACGTCAATGATTATTGTTTTTCATTACTTGCCAAACGGATTGGATGATGTTATAAAATACGCGACCATAAACGGAACCAATAAATTTGAAATTTTCAGCGTTAATCCGTTCACAAACTTCTCTGAATTTTTTGCAACGCCGTACACGCTTGTCGGCGCGCTTCTTGGCGGAACGTTTCTGACTATGGCTTCGCACGGAACCGACCAGCTGCTAGTTCAAAGATTGCTTGGGTGTAAAACAAAGAAAGAGAGCCAGAAGGCGCTGATGCTTGACGCAACAGTAATAGTAATCCAGTTTGCATTCTTCTTATTCCTCGGGTTGTGTCTGTATGCGTTTTATCATGGCGTTGCGTTTAACGAGCTTGTGATGAAATCAACCGGCCTAAAGCTTGGCAGCTCAGACGAAATTTTTCCGAAGTTCATAGTTGAAAATCTGCCGGCAGGAGTTGCGGGGCTTGTGATAGCGGGCATTCTTGCTTCTGCCATGGGTACGCTTTCGTCTGCAATCAGTTCGCTTGCGTCATCTACTTATCTTGACCTGTTTCGCCCAAGGTCAAAAGAAGGAATTGCCGAAACAGGCGACCCGAAGAAAGAAATGTTCTGGTCGCGTGTATTTACTTTACTATGGGGTGTAGCGCTTACAGGCGGAGCAATGATATTTAAAGACTCAAAAAACCCCGTGGTTGAGCTTGGTTTATCCATAGCGTCGTTTACATACGGCGGATTACTGGGAACATTTCTACTGGGTGTATTCTTTAAGAAAATAAGGCAGGTTGACGCCGCCATTGGATTTATCTGTGGAATTCTTGGAATGGTTTTTGTAATTTACTACACCAAAACCGCTTATACGTGGTATACTATAATAGGAGTTATAATTACAATCGCAGTCGCAAACATCATAAATTTATTTACTAACAAAAAAATTAAAACGGCAGAACAAATATGAAACTAGCAGTCTCTCTTTTTTTATTTCTCGCGCTGGCATCGGGCCTTTATGCGCAGAGCTACACTATAGAATTGAAGGAAATCAAGAAGAAGGCAAAAACGCCGAAACAATATGAAATTTCCATTTCCTACCCGCAGATAAAAGGATTGAACAACTCCTCGCAGGACGGATTCAATAAGATGATGACCGCACGGATGAATGCCGAAAAGGACAGTTTTGAAGTTTGGATGAAAGACTGGGAAGTAATGAATCACCAGCCGGACATGGGAAGCTATTACGATGTAAATGATACAGTATTGTATATGGATTCAAAAGTAATAAGCGTTATATGTTATGTTGATACTTATTTTGAAGGCGCTGCGCACCCTAGCAATTGGTCGTTCAGTATTAATTACGACCTTGGCGCTAATAAGGAATTGAAGCTTTCAGATTTGCTTACTGGTGATTATGTAAAATTCCTTTCCCAATATTGTATTAAAGATATAACAAAACAGAAAAAAGATAATTACGCTCCGGAGCTGACAGAACCTGATGAATTCACGCTTGATGGCGCAAGCCCGAAAGAAGAAAACTTCAAAGTATTCAATCCAACTAAAGAGGGATTTTTGATAACATTCCCTACATACCAGGTTGGCGCTTATGTGGAAGGACCCATGGAAGTATTGATTCCCTATAGTGAATTGAAGAGCTACGTAAAATCAGGCGGACCTCTTGAAAGTTTTGTAAAGTAAATCCGGATTTTAATGATTTTCAAAGCCAAATCTGAGTTTCGGATTTGGCTTTTTTTATGTCAAAAATTTCAGTCCCATATCCCCTGAATCTGTTACAATTTCCTATTAAACCTTTCCCGAATCCCGTTGTCCTATTAACAGTAGACTTAAAAAATCATTAAAAAACAACAAAAATCAACAAAAATTAACAAATTAAACGAGAAACGGGAGATATTTACAATGAAAAATTCAAAAACACTCAAAGTAATGGCTGCGCTTATTGTAATAGCCGGAATGACAGCCTACTTTGCCGCTTGCGGCAATAGCGTAACAACAACTCCGATGACTGATAATGATTTTATAACTGACGTTGTAAAGGGCACTCAAACCGATGGCGCTTCAGAAAGTCCGTTGCTAGCGACTGATGCATCCGACATTGACGATGGCGGAGCAGTTGCGGATAATGACGGCGGCCCAATGAACCCCATCGACTCACTTAAGAAATGGGGAAGGCACGTATTAACCGTAGATGTTGACGTTCACATTGATGATGAAGGAGATACTGTTAAGTCAGCGCTTGTTACAAGAACTATTCACGGTGTATATATTATAAGAGGATACGCCGGCGGCGTTATGGATTCAGTGAATAAGCCATACATTGAAGTACTTAAAAGAAGAATCGACTTCAAAAGAATTAATATGACGTCCGATCCGAGAAGGAACTGGAGACTATATCATGTTTCAATGCTGAATGGTTCAACAACTTCTCCGCAAAACGGAACGGATAATATCACAATGACAAACATAAGCGTTTATGTGAACGGAAATTTAACCCCGGCATATTCATTTAACGGACCGGATTTTACTCAAAATATTTTTACAACGATGTGGGCAGGCGGCGCTGGAATCCCGGAATTTGACCAGGGAACAACAATAAGAATTGTCGTTTCGCTTACCTCAAACCAGCCCGACACCGATTATGTTGCATGGCACTGGGTAAGAAATACGTTTGGTTTTCACAGGGTTCCGTTTACTTTAACTTCAAGTCTCGGCAATAGCGCCAGGACCTATGAAAAAACATTCACAATTTTCAACGGTCACAGGATAGGAGTATTCAACGGATATATAAGCGCAAATACACGTCAATCTTTGTGGGATGATGACCCTTCGAAATTTTCTTCAACCTCAACCGGCGCGCCGTATAAAGTAACGCATTAAAAAAAGTTAAATCTAACCGCTCTCAAAAGAGGCTGCTTCAAAAAAGAAGCGGCCTCTTTTTTTACGATCAAGTCTTTCCTCAACAAAATTTTATTTTTACAAATACCCCGTTTACGTTTAAACCTTTCTTATCCCGGTATGTCATATAGTTACAAAAGGTCCGGAACCAACAAGTAAAGAAATTAAAAAAACTAATAAATAAACCAAACAGGAGATAACAAAAATGAATTCAATAAAATCAATAAAAGGTTTGCTGGCGCTTCTAATCATAGGCGGCATAGCGTTTTATTTTACTGCTTGCAGCCAGGATAACATTACATCTTCAGATAACTTAACAGACGACCAGTATCTGCAGCAGGTAGTTCAATCCGGCACAGGAAGCAACAACCAGGCGGAAGAAGACCTGATGGCGAATGAATCAGGCGACATGGATAACAGCGGCGCCGTCCCCAATAACGATAATCAAATCGACACATTAATTAGATGGGGAAGAAGGATAACGGGCGTTAATGTTAATTATTCTATTACTTCTCTT
>CAZMRG010000015.1:23901-36222 GCA_964568655.1 uncultured Ignavibacteriales bacterium
ATATTTTTACAACCATACGTTTTAACGGCGCGGGAGTGCCTTCTGTGAATTTAGGCGACCAGGTCAGAATGATAGTTTATACAAATTCATCGCAAACTCAGACAGATATAGTTGCATGGCACTGGGCGCGCAATACATTCGGTTTCCACAGAGAGCCGTTTACAATGACCTCAAACGTATGGGACCCGGCAATTAACGGGTATGACAGGACTTACGAAAAGACTTTCACAATTTATATGCAGCACAAAATAGGTATCTTCAACGGATATTTAAGCGCATCGACTCATCAATCGCTTTATGATAGCTCGCCAAACCTGTTTGCTTCAGATGAACTGGGTACTCCATATAAAGTGCTGCCATAATCAGGATTTAAATAGAGTTTTATTTGCAGAACCCTCCTTTTAAAGGAGGGTTTTGTGTTTATGCACAATTTTCATGATTTAATCCGATATTACTATCACGTATATTTAATTTTGCTTAAATTTGTTAAATTTATAGTATTACTATGCCAAACTTAGTACTTATACGCCACGGGGAATCACAGTGGAATAAAGAAAACCGCTTTACAGGGTGGGTAGATATACCTCTTTCGGAGAACGGGAGAGAAGAAGCGCGGAAAGCGGGCGAAAAGCTCAAAGGAATGGAGTTTGATAAAGGATATACTTCCGTTCTTCAGCGCGCAACCGAAACATATGATATAGCGGTTAAAGTTGCAGGGATTGATATTCCGTTGGAAAAAGACAAGGCCCTGAACGAAAGAATGTATGGCGATCTGCAGGGACTTAACAAAGACGAGTGCCGCAAAAAGTTTGGCGATGAACAGGTTCATCTTTGGAGAAGAAGCTATGACATTCCGCCGCCAAACGGAGAATCTTTAAAAGATACGGCTGATAGAACGCTTCCATATTATATGTTAAAGATTGAACCTGAATTAAAAGCAGGCGATAATATTCTGGTGGTCGCTCATGGCAACAGCTTAAGAGCGCTGATAATGTATCTGGAAAATCTATCTCCCGAGGAAATTGTAAAAGTTGAGATCCCAACCGGCGTGCCGATATTATATGAGCTGGATGAGAATTTGAAAATTGTTTCTAAAAACCTTCTTTAATAAACCGCCAAGGGCGCAAAGAAAAATGATTTAGTTGCGTGTTATGTTAAGTAAAATTATCACCTCCCCCACGCACCAATGGTGCGCCCCTCCTGTCAGGAGGGGACGAGTAGGTTTTAGCGCTAAGAATTTTCGTCTCCCCCTGACAGGGGGAGATACAGAGGGGGTGGTATTGCAAGGTGTCGGATTATTTTCAAAGGTTTATTATTTTATGAACTTATTAAGTTGTCAATTCTATGAACTATAATGATGCTGTCGGGCTGATGCATGAGTATGTGAAGAATGAAAATCTTCGCAAGCACATGTACTCGGTTGCCGAAGCGCTGCGGCAGTATGCGCGAAAGTATAACGAGGATGAAGATAAGTGGGCCGCGGTGGGGATATTGCATGATTTCGACTGGGAAATTCATCCCAATGCGGAAGAGCACCCTGTGAAAGGCAGCGAGATATTGAAGGAAAAGGGCTGGTCGGATGAAATTCGCCGCGCGGTTCTTTCTCATGCGGATTATACAGGAGTTACGAGAGATTCATTAATGGAGAAAGCGCTTTTTGCTTGCGATGAGCTTTCCGGATTCATAGTAGCGTGCGCGCTTGTGCAGCCTTCGAAGAAGCTTGAAGACGTTAAAGTTGAATCGGTTAAGAAAAAAATGAAGAAAAAAGAATTTGCCCGTAATGTTAACCGTGATGATATTATTAAAGGAGCCGAAGGCTTAGGCGTACCGCTTGACGAACACATTGAGTTTGTTTTGAACGCAATAAAAGGAATTTCAGATAAATTAGGGATGTAAAAACAAGGAAACAGATAAATATAAACGGGATTAATATTTGATATGTCAGAAGAAATAGTAATAAATAAAGCATTAGATAAACGGGAAAAGTACAGAGAGCTTTTAAAGCAAATAAGATCGCTGGTTGAAGATGAAGACGATCTAATCGCCAACCTCGCAAATATTTGCGCGGCGTTAAAATACAGCATGGGAGGATTCTTCTGGGTTGGATTTTATTTAAGGAAAGAAATGGACCTGGTGCTTGGCCCATACCAGGGACCGGTTGCATGCACAAGGATCCGCATTCCAAACGGAGTTTGCGGTACAGCGGTGAATGAGAGACGCACTGTTATTGTGGATGATGTAGATGTATTCCCCGGACACATTGCCTGCAATGCCGATTCAAAGAGCGAGATAGTTGTGCCAATATTTAGAGATGACATTGTTATCGGCGTGCTGGATGTGGACAGCGACATGTATTCTAACTTCGATATGACGGACCTGGAATACCTTGAAGATCTGTGCGGGATTGTCTCACAGTTAACAAGTAAATAGTTTTGAAAATATTTCTATTATTCATCTTTTTTTTCATACTGTTATTTGCTCCGGCTTTTGCGCAGCAAAATGCCGACTCCCTTAAATATGTCCCCATTAAAGATTCTTTGAACAAGTCGGCCGACTCGGTAAAAACCAACGGCGATTTTGATGCAATAGTAGAATACAACGCGAAAGATTCTGCCGTATTTGACGTTGAACATGAACAATTGCTGCTGTATAATGAAGGAACGCTTAAGTACAAAGAGTATGAGCTTAAGGGAGCGCGGATAATTCTGTATAAAGATATTTCTATAATGGAATCATACGGCATTACCGATACTTCAGGAAAAATGGTTGGAAAGCCCGTGTTTTTGGAAGGATCAAAAAAATACGAAGCATCTAAGCTGAGATATAATTTCAAGACCAAGCAGGGCAATATTGATATGGGTTCAACCCAGCTTGAAGGCGGTTATTATTTAGGCGAAAAGATCAAAAAAGTAAGCGAGGATGTTTTCTTCATTAAGAACGGAAGGTACACAACCTGCGATAAAGACGACCCGGATTTTTATTTCGGCAGCCCGAAAATGAAAATAATCCAGGGAGATAAAGTCATAGCCGAACCTGTTTATTTATATATAGATGATGTGCCCGTATTTGCAATACCGTTCGGAATTTTTCCAAATCACTCCGGACGCTCTAGCGGGATAATCCCGCCTGCATACGGCGAGGACCCGACTTACGGAAGATATTTATCGCACCTGGGTTATTTCTGGGCGATAAATGATTTTACCGATATTGCGCTCCAGGGAAATTATTTTACCAATAATAGGCTGGACCTTGAATCGCGGTTCCGGTATGTGCTGAGGTATAAGCTCAGTGGTTCGCTGGAGCTTGGCGGAAGCCGCATAAGAGTAGGCGAACCTGGCGACCTTGATAAGTTCTTTTCGGACCAGTGGCATATTGGCGTAACGCATAACCAGACGTTTGACCCGACAACGCAGCTGACCGCCAACGTTAGCCTGTACAGCAGCAAAACATATTTAACAAATTCAACCAATAACCTGAACACATTGCTGGAACAGAACGCCGTTTCAACCGTAACGCTTTCAAAATACTGGGAGGGCACGCCTAATTCTCTTTCGATAAATTACACGCGCGACCAGAACCTGGAAAACGGCGAGATCAGCCAGGTTGTGCCAGCGTTAAGTTTCAACCGGAGCCAGACATATCCGTTCAGGACAAAGAACACATCACAGACCGATTTAAAATGGTACGAGGAAATTTCGTATTCATATAATGCAAATTTGCAATACCATGCTAATAAGCTGCTGGTAAATTCAAACGACCAGAGTTTGGGCTATAATTATAATGACAGGGGCGGAATAACGCAGGCTATAAGCGCTACAGCTCCGATCAAAATCTCAGAGTTTAGTTTTTCTCCGTTCTTTAATTATAATGAAGTATGGTACGGTAAATCCGTTCTTGAATCATACGACCCCGTTTCGCGCAGCGTTGTTACTACAGACCAGCAGGGTTTCAAATCTTTCAGGTATTTTAGCAGCGGGGTTAGCCTGAACACGAAACTGATCGGAATTTTCAACACGAATTTTTTTGGGGCAATTAAAGGGTTTCGCCATACTATTTTACCTACTCTCACGTATACTTATACTCCGGATTTTTCGGATCCGAAATGGAATATATACGGGACATACAGAGATAGTTTGGGAAACCCCATAAAATATTCTTTCTTCCAGAAAGAAATTTTCGGATACCCGGGATCGGGCCAGCAGCAGAACCTCGGAATTAATGTCAGCAACATTTTTGAAATGAAGGTGAAAGACACGGATACTTCAAACACCAAACTGCAGATCTTTAACCTGAATGCCGCTATTAATTATAACTTTGCAGCTGATAGCAACAGGTTTTCGGAACTGAGCTTAGGTTACAGAACCCAGGCAGGCAATTGGCTGAACATTGCAGGAACTACTACATATAACTTGTATAAATATGTTGACGGTGTCGGAAGGATCAGTAAATTTCTTTGGAATACAGATAAGAAGCTTGCCCAGCTTACCTCGGTAAGCTTTAACATTTCTACTTCTCTTCAGGGTGGCCAGGATGAGTCGGTAAAAAAGGATACGGCAAGCAGGGTAAGCAACGCTACCGAATACGTTGGTATTACCGGAGAGGAACCTGTTGATTTTTCTATTCCATGGAACGTGGGCCTTAATTATAATTACTCCTTCAACAAAGAGGACCCGAGCCAGATCTTGAAATCATCAAATATTTCGGCAAACCTTGGGTTTAATTTAACCCCAAACTGGAAATTTACTTTCTCAACAGGTTACGATATATTCGAAAAACAATTTACGGCCCCGTATGTAACTATTTACAGGGACCTTCACTGCTGGGAGATGAATTTTAACTGGGTCCCGACGGGAACATACCGGGGATTCAGGTTTGAGATCAGGGTAAAAGCCCCGCAGCTTCAGGACGTGAAAATCACAAAGGAAACCAATTACCGCGGAGTCTACTAACGGATAATAAATTTAGAATGAAATACGAAATATATTCAGGCGCCGGGAACGACTTTGTTATGATCAACAATTGGGAAAATATTGTTCCGGCTGAAAAGCAAAAAGGGTTTACCGCAAAAATTTGCGATGAGAAATTCAAAGAAATTGACGGGGTAATATTTGTTGATAAGCCGCAGATTGAGGGGTCATTGTTGCGTATGAATTACTATAACCGCGACGGAAGTTATGGCGCCATGTGCGGCAACGGCGCAAGGTGCACAGCGCAATTTGCATACTCAAACGGAATAATTAAAGCCGAATCATTTCAAATGGAGGCGGTTGATAAACTTTATAAAGCGGATATTTTAGGGAATCAAAAAGTAAGAATTAGTTTCCCGGACGGCATTAAATATGACCTGCGCCTCGCCATTGATACTGATAACGACCCTGAGATTGAAATGATCCATTGGATTTATGTAGGGTCAGAACACATTGTTGTTTTCTTAAACGATATTAAAGCGCCTAAAGTGAATTCTGTGGATGATGTAAAAGTGCAGCAATGGGGAAGTTTGCTTAGATACCACCCCGATTTTCAGGTCGCCGGAGCAAATGTGAATTTTGTGCAGGTCATCGACGAAAATAAAATCAGAATCCGCACTTACGAACGCGGCGTTGAACGCGAGACGCTTGCCTGCGGAACAGGTATTGTGTCATCTGCTATCGTTTCGAATTTAACCGCGGCAGTTGGTCCGCCCGTTACAGTATTGGTCCAAAGCAGCGAGGAGCTTAAAGTTGATTTTAAGATTGATAATGGAATAGTTAGGGGCGTTACATTAGAAGGCAGCGCAAGAAAAATTGGCGAGGGAGAGATTGAGTAATGAATAATGAGTAATGAACAAATAAACAATGCTTGTCAGCCTGAGCGGAGACGAAGGCCGGCATTTTTTATGAACAAATAATAAACAAACAGATAAAACATCACAATTTAAAAGATTTTAAGTTTGCTCAGGTGGAGTGAAACTATAAGAGATCCCCGCTCCCCGATCAAGTCTGGGACAAGTTTCGTGGGGATTCCAAACTCAAAATTATGAATCCGAAAAACATACCGAAAATTGTTTCAGCCAAGATAAAACGCGCATTAAAAAAGGATAAAGACGTTGTTGAAAAGTTCAACAGCCATTACTATTATTCCAAAGTGTGGAGCGATACATATTGGTTAGGGAAAAAAGTATTTAAGTGTCCCACTGACCTGTGGATATACCAGGAATTGCTGTTTGAAACAAAGCCGGATGTTATTATAGAATGCGGCACATTCCACGGAGGTAGCGCGCTGTATTTTGCCAATTTGTTTGATGCTATGGGAACCGAAGGCGGGATAATCACAATTGATGTAGATGCAATGCCCGATATGCCTGTTCATAAAAGAATAAAGTATCTTTATGGCTCAAGTATATCACAGGAAATTATTGACAAGGTGAAAGAGCTTATAAAAGGTAAGCAAAAAATAATGGTTATTCTGGATTCAGACCATTCAAAAGAGCACGTGGCAAAAGAGCTTGTATTGTATCAAGGATTTGTAACTAAGGGCTGTTACCTTGTCGTGGAGGATTCAAACCTGAACGGGCACCCGGTTTACTCCGGATTTGGCCACGGCCCCGGCCCGATGGAAGCGATGGAAGAATTCCTTCCGGATCATCCCGAGTTTGAAATTGATATATCAAAAGAAAAATTCTTTTTGACTTTTAACCCGAAGGGATATCTTAAGAAAGTTAAATAAAAGGAATTATTATGGTTAAGGCTCTGATTCAACCTACCGCCGAAACATACAATGAATATCTGCATTTCGCGAATGAGCGCGATCTTGGATTTGAGATAATTGATTTCGCTCTTACCGATGTAATTAATTCAGAATATAAAGATGTTATAGAGCATTATGAATCAAAGCCCGATGGTGAAAAACGGTTATTTATCAGCCAGCATGGGGCGTTTCTTGATATTTACATCAACAGCCGCGATAGATTAATACGGGAAGTATCTGAAAAAAGGATCTTTGATAATCTTCAAATTTCAGAAAGACTTAAACTACCGTTCACGGTTTTTCATTCGGGGTTTATTCCGCTAATAGGACAAAGATCTTATTATGAGAACTGGGTGAATCGTCACATCGAATTCTGGTCAGGAGTAAACAAACAATTTAAGACATGCATTCTTCTTGAGAATCTCTGGGACCCGTCACCCAACAATCTGCTCGAAGTGATGGAACAACTTAACCCGAACAGCGCCAACATTTGTTTTGATACGGGCCATCACAATATTTTTTCCAAAGCGACTTTACGGGAGTGGTTTAAAGCTTTAGGAAAGAGGATACCGTACATACATATGAATGATAATTTGGGAGACGTAGATTCTGAATTACCGGCGGGCAACGGCAGCGTTAACTGGCTTGAGTTCAATGATGTTGTGAATGAATTCTGCGACAAACCGATCATAGTTTTCGAAGTAGGTAATCTTGAACGCATTGCCCAAACAATTTACTATCTGGAAAAAAACAGGATATATCCTTACAACTAGCAGATAAAAAAAAGAAAACCGGCCAGGGATAAACCCAGCCGGCTCTCTTATAGTGGGGGAGATGTGGAACAACAATTCTTCTTCTAGATTTTAATGGCGTCCGTGGCGTTCATGTCTCTCGTGACGTTCATGTCTCTCATGATGCCCGCGTTCGCGGAAATGTCTTTCATAGCGCCATCCCGGATGGGTATAATAATTATAGTATGGTCTTCTGTGGCGCCTGTGATGGTTATCGTAATAATAAATGTACCTTGGGTGCGGGCCTATCACCGGGCCTGTGCCCAGAGCTACTTTAAGCGATGGTGAATTATAATAAACGCCAAATCCAACCGATTGCGCGTTAGATTCTTTTGAGAATGCCAGCATTATTAAAGCTGCCGGAATTAATAAGTAATATTTTTTAAGCATTATTATGCCTCCTTATATTACACAAAACTATAAACTAATTCACGTAGTTCCTTTATTTTGTAACATTTGGTAACTAAATGAAGACTATTTGTAAACACAAAACCTGACGGGTTGCATAGTCTTAATGAACTTATTGCCGCCTAATAGTACGACCCCTTCGGGGTCGAATGTATATAGTAAATTTTTCTACAAACAT
The DNA here is from genome assembly GCA_964568655.1 of uncultured Ignavibacteriales bacterium. Lineage (GTDB taxonomy): Bacteria > Bacteroidota > Ignavibacteria > Tepidaquicellales > OLB5 > CAWFKW01. The sequence continues at coordinate 32,005 of CAZMRG010000015.1, forward strand.
GCGACTCCTTCGGAGTCGAACAAAATCTTGACATTTACAATGAACTATCTATCATTTAAAAAATAGTAGGGGCGGACCTGTGTGTCCGCCCGAATTAAAAGCCTTACATTATCCCAGCAGGATTGATAGGGGCAGCAACAAACTTTTTATTTAAGCGCCGTTACAATATCTTTAAGCTCTGCAAAGCCGTTATCATCCACTTTGTAATCCCAGTTTATGTATGAAATGTTTCCTTCTTTATTAATAAGAAATACTGTTCTCTTGTTATAACCGAAAGTATTGAAGCTGCTGTACATTGCCGAGATTGAACCGTTATCATCGCTGACAAGTTTTACATCGTTCAGGTTCATATCGTTTTTCCATTTTGCCAGAATATACGGATTCGAAACGCTCACCATCAGGATCTCAAGGTCGTCGTTATTCAGTTCGCTGTTAGAAACTTTTTCAAGCAGCCTGTCTTCAGCATAATGATTAAACGTGCTGATCTCTGCTGAACATGAATAACTATAAGCCGCGGGATAGAATGCTATCAAAACATTTTTCTTGCCGATATAATCTGAAAGAGCTCCGTCTTTTACATCAGGCGTTGCGCCCGCAGTGGTTCCGAATGTAATATATTTGAAATTAAAATTTCTTTCGTTTTCGCCGGATACCAGCGGACTGTAAGTTGTTGCAGACTGCAATTCTTCTTTTAGGTTGAACTGGGAATATAATTCCCCCTGAACGGTTTTCAGTTTCTCGCCTTCGCCCTTATAATCGTAACTGGCGTAAACAATTTTGTTATCTTTGTTTATTATGTAAACATGCGAACCGTTATTTGATTTATCCTGTTCCCATTTACTTATTCCGAAAAGATTTTCGACGTTCATTTGCTTATCTGAAACCATTATAAAATCCAGGTCCTTTGTGTTCATATAATTCTGAATTGTTTCGGGATCATCAGGAGTAACAACAATCACCTGCAGCTCAGGATTCTCAAATGCATATTCCTGGAACGACCTGAACGATAAACCTTCCGCAAAATACGTATCAAACGCCGCGCTCATTACGTCGGAATAATTCTGCGATACCGATGGCATGAAAGCGATCAGCAATACCTTGCCGTCTTTGAAATCCATCAGCCGCTCAGGCTTCATTTGTTCTGTTTGATTTTTGAAGATAGGCGATATTTCAGGATTGGGGATTGTTTCGCCAAGCCCAAGGCCCTGGTTGCTTGAACCGGCGCTGCAATAGGAATTCAAAATTAATGAAATTGAGAGGAAAAGATATAAGAATGCGCGTTTTTTGAAGTTTTTCATGGATTTTTAAATATGGTTTATTTTAATAATTAGGGGTTGTACAGTAAAACTGAGGGAATTGTTCCGGTTAAATTAACTAGAAATATGTAAACACCACATTCAGGAAATGGTCGCCTTGGTAACGGTTTAAAAACGGCAGCATCAGCCCGTTTCGGATGAGTATTTTTGAGAGGTCGGATGATTTTCTTAACACCTGGCTATAATCTGCATTCGGGAACATCGCAATAACATTTCCGAGCGGATAATATGGATCTTTAAGAAACTTATCTTTGGAAGCCTGCATTCTTTTTTCTTTTATTTTCACAAGCGCGCTTACTGTATCGCTTTTATTTTCAGGCTCTTTATCAGGGGCATAAATGTATAGACTGTCGCCGCGGAAAATGGTAAGCTCTTTTTTTGTAACATCGTCGAGTACCGAGAGCCGCAGTTCGTATAATCCGCTTTCGAACGGAGAAGACTTAAACTTACGAGAATAATTAAGCATGGCAAAGGGTTTTAGAATCATTATGTTTTTAATTTCCTCATTTTCGAAAAACTGTTCTACGTTCCTTTCCGAAAAAACATTTGCGTAAGTATCGTATGCTACTGTATCATTATCGACGGCAACAAGCTGGATTTTCGTTTTGTACCTTCCAAAATCATCATCTGCCGTTTGGAGGCTGTCAAGAACAGAAATATCGGCAATGTTCCATTTAAGCGTTACCGTTTGCGGGTTCAGGCCGAAGTTAGTGTTATCAATATAAAAATCCTTCAGAATTAATTTCTTCCCGAACGAGATGGCTCCGGCGCCGTATTTATTCCCGATTTGAAAGTTTACCTGCCGGTTGGTATCCGCGCTGCTGCCTTTTTTATATTCAATTTTATTTTCAGAGAGATAAAATATCCTGTAATCGCCTATCTGCTCATTCTTATAACTTAGCTTCTTAAGCTTGTCTATCAATAGATCGCTTCTTACAATGAACAGTTTTATTTTTTTTGCTTCTAGAAATTTTCTCAGCTCCAGAATGTTCATCTTCTGCTGCTCATCGTCATTTTTCTTCTTCGATGTTTTCTTTGTGACGGGCACGTTTGGCGGAAAGTAAGAGGGGATAGTGTCGGAAGTGAACATCCCGGGATGATTTGAAATTACCTGTAGCGGATATATATCGTAATACCCCTCCACTCTTTCAAAATATATCTTCTCATCTTCAGCAAAATATTTTTTTTGTATAAGCTGTTTGGTCAGGTCGGCGACTTCATAAGTATCGTCCCTGTAAGCTTGCTGGTAATAAAAGCACCAGATTATATTCACAAGGATTATTGCCGTAAGCCCTGTGACAAGTATATATTTTCTCAGGTCTGTAAGCTGCCATACGGCAAACGGGAACAGCATTATGGCGTTGATCACAATGTAGCGTGATATCATGTTTGTGCCGCCGGAGCCGAAGATTCCGCTTAGCATAAGCAGGAACAGCTCCAACAGGTTGAACAGCAAAAAAACCCTTAACATAGAAAAATCGCCTTTGAACCCGTTGGGCTTATTCATTATCACGCGGATGATCTTCCACAATCCCAAAACCGTTGTTAAAGGCGCTATGTAGAAAATAAAAAATGGATACTGCACAATTCTCTGAATTAATCCCGCGCTAGCGAGCCCGGCGTAAATTTTCGTAGTTTCTTTTATGAAAAAAAATGCGTCGCCGTAATCTTTTGAGTTTTCATACATCCACCACAAGGCAGATAATATGGAGATTAGAGATACAGCCGCGCTAATTATTGTTTGCTTTGAAAACTTAAACTTTCGGTATGAAAGATAACCTGTCAGCAAAACCAGTGAAATAGAGAAGAACCAGCCTTCATATCTAAGCAGGTTTGCTATATTAAGCGATATGCAGCTTATTATTAAACTTATAACCGCCGGACGGAAATCACCAGCTTTAAGATCTTTATACCACTGAAGGAAATAATAAAAGCTTATTGTGATAAAACAGAAGAAAACAGATTCGGGCATTCCGGATGAACTTAACCAGACCTGGAATGGAAATACAGCAAAGATCAAACATGTGACAAACGCAATTCCTTTACTGAATATTTTTTCCGTCAGCAGGTATAGGAAAACCAGCGTCACTATCGAAAAAAATGTATTGGCAATTATGGGCGCCAGCGTAAGGTCTTTGAAAAGCCAGATAAAAATGCCGTTGATCCAGAAGTGGAGGCTGAGCCATACGCCGGAATATACCCTCGGGCTTTGAAGCCAGTCCCATGATATTACAGTACGGCTGTAGTCATCGGCGGTCAGCCATCTTAAGCCGCTGTTAACTACGATGAACTGGAAAAATGTCTTTAAAGCTATTAGAGTGATTATTGAAACCGGGCGGCTCTGAAACAGCTTAACAAATACGGACTTTATTTTTTGAAGAATATCTTTCAATCGTTACTTCTTATTTAGCTCCTTTATCTCAATGTTTTCTTTATACATCAGGTCAAGTTTTTGCCCAAAAAAATCAAGAAATTTTAACAGGATTTTATTACCCAGTTTTGGATTTATTTTAACCAGGTCTTCGAATCCGGGTTTCGAAAAAATTATCAACCGCGTCACCTCTTCGGCTATGCATGTAACTGTATGGTTAGATTCTGTAAACAGATGGATCTCAGAAAAATAGTCGCCGTCTTTAAATGCCCGCACTTCCTTAGGCAGGGCGGGATCCTCTGATACAATACTAACCGAACCTTTGACTATTATATAAAAGCAGAGGCCAATAGTTCCCTCGGTAAAAATTTTCTCTCCGGCGGAATAATCTCTGATATGAGCTATTCTCAAAAGGGCTTTGACTTCCGAATCGCTGATATCCGAAAAAATTACGCAACCCCTGATCCTTCCTGCAAGAGTTTCCGTGTCTGCGCTTTCTCTCTTAAACATAATTTTAGTTAATTATGATTT
>CAZMRG010000015.1:36322-39574 GCA_964568655.1 uncultured Ignavibacteriales bacterium
GCCGAGTCTTTAATTGTCAGCTTTCCTTTATGGTAAGTTTCTATTATTCGTTTGGAAAGGCTTAACCCCAAACCCCATCCCCTTACTTTGGTGCTGAAACCGGGCCTGAAAATATCTTTTTTAAAACGAAGATCAATTCCCTTGCCGGTATCAATTACGTCAATATAAATATGTCCGCCTCTTTCGCTAAGCACAAAAGTTATGCTTCCTGTCGAGCTTTCAATCGCGTCAAGCGCATTCTTTGTGAGATTTTCTATCACCCACTCAAACAGTTCGCGGTTTATTAATGCGGAACTAGCGTTAGAACCCAGAATTTTTAAATCAATTTTTCTTTTTGAGCTCTGCCCCTCAAACGTACCGACTGTAATGCGTGGTATACGTATTTCGAAATACTTTATAACTTTATCAATTACGTCGTAGATGTTTTCCATTTTCAGATCGGGTTTTGAGCCGATCTTGGAAAAACGGTTTGCAATTTTACCGAGCCTGTCTAAATCGTTCGACATTTCATTTGCCAGCTCTTCAACCTTTGCGGGATTTCCTGCGTTTACTTTCATAAGCTCGTTCCACCCCATAAGGCTAGAGAGCGGCGTGCCCAGCTGGTGCGCGGTTTCTTTTGATAAACCCACCCAAATGTTGCTTTGTTCGGTGCGTTTTATATAATTGAATCCGAAATATCCAAGGAAAATGAACACTCCCGCTACAAAGAATTCTACAATCGGCAATATCTTTAATCTTGTAACAAGCTTTGACTGTCCGTAATGAACATAACTAAGCGGCACCGAATCCTGGAATGAAACTTTTATGGGTTTATTAATTTCATCCATATCAGAAACATACTTTTCAATTTTCAGTTTCTGGTCGGCTTTCGGTTTAGTGGAATCAATTTCGAGGTTGCGGACAAATGTCGGGGTTTTAGTTTTCGCGTCTGTTACTATGATGGGAAAATTTATCGAGTTAGAGCTGATTACAGTATTAAATATGAAATTGTATTCCCCTGATTGATTTTCATCATTAGCAATAAATTCAATTGATTTCGCGTAAAGGTTTGCAATCTCGCGTTCTCTTTCAAGTATTTCAGTTACAAGAATTTGCGTATAAACGAGCGTGGCGATCATAATGACCACACCCGTTAAAAACAGGGCAATTTTAATATTTGCAGAACCGTAACTTTTCATTTATCCACAAAAAATAACTTAAATGGTATTTATTTAAAAGATAAAACCTAGTAAGATTTTAACGAATTGCGCTTATTTTAACTTAAATCCATTATACTTTCATTATTTGATTGAACAAATTTAAGCAATGCATTATTTTACAATTCCTAATAATAACGAGCAAATAGAGACACATATAATGTGTATCTACAGAAAATTTGTGAAAACTGTGCTTTGGTATGTTTCTATTCGTCGAAGTTCAGGATTGGCGATAACGCTCTTACGCGTTCGTGGTGGGATGCTTGCGGCATTTCGGAAAAACGTTTTCTTTCTTTGATGTTTAACAGATAACCGCCGGTCATTTTTAACTTAGTCGCAGCGCTTACATAACGTCTTTGGGAATAGATATCAAACCCGTTGTTTTCTATTTCTTTAAGTATCCCCGCGTAAATTTTATACATCAGCACAGCTGTAGTTCTGGAGCCGTCATTCGTAAGATAAGAAAGTCCATATGACGCAAGCTCATAAAAAGCCTTGTTCCTGGCGACGTTGAATTTCATCATCGCACGGAACTGGTCGTTTGTAACTTTGTTCTTAATGTCGTTCTCGCTGTAATCAAAATAATTTCTTTCATCTGATGGCAGATAAATTCTGTCCATATTATAATCTTCATATACATCGCGCAGAATGTTTGTAAGCTGCATAGCTTTACCAAGATAAACCGCGTAAGGCAGCGCAGCTTTATTTGAATATCCGAATATCTCCGACATCATCAACCCCACAACAGATGCGACTTTATAACAATAAGTATCCAGCTCCATGAAAGTCGCATAGCGTTTCTTGGAGATATCCATCATAACGCCTTCAATAAGATCGGTAAAATAATGTTTCGGTATCCTGAATCTTTTAACAGTATCGGCAAAAGCAGATTCCGAAGCGGGTCTTGAAGAATAAACATCATCAAGGAAATTATACAGCTCCGAATATTTATATTTTACTTCGGCTTCGGTGTACTTTCCGGAATGATCTACGAGGTTATCCGCATACCGGCAGAATGCATAAACGGCATAAGCCGCATTGCGTTTTTCTTTTGGCAGCAGGAATGACGAGAAATAAAAACTCTTTGCATGGAGGCGCGTATATGCCCTGCACTCTTCGTAACTTGAAACCAGCGGTATTAATTTATCAGAAAGTAAAAGATTCATTCAATAATATTTTCAGCTATTTATAAGATCATCCGCAATTTTAGCCGATGAGAGTACGCCCGGCAATCCGGCCCCGGGATGTGTGCCTGCCCCCACTATATATAAATTCTCAAAATCTTCCGAGCGGTTGTGCGGCCTGAACCAGGCCGACTGTGTTAATACAGGTTCTACTGAAAAAGCAGAGCCAAGGTAACTATTTAGCGTATTTTGGAAATGCAGCGGATCTATATAATGTTCGGCTATTATGTTTTCCTGCAGTCCGGGTAAATAATTTTCTTCCAGGAAATTCATTATCCTGTCTCTGTACGGTTTTGCCGCTTTGTTCCAGTCCATCCCTGAGGCGAGGTTTGGAACCGGCGAAAGCACATAGAAAGTCTCGCAGCCTTCAGGCGCAACCGACGCATCCGTTGCGCTTGGCATATGCAAATATAATGAAAAATCATCACTTAAGCGTTTCCTTGAGAAGATGTCTCTCAATAATCCTTTGTATCTTTTACCAAGAATTATGTTGTGATGTTTAAGCCCTGAATCAGTATATCTCTTCTTTGTGCCGAAATAAATTACAAATAAAGACATACTGTAACGCATTCGGTTGATCTTACTGTCCGTATATTTTCTACGAAATTTTGAGGCTATCAGATTTTTATAAGTGATCGCCATATCTGCATTCGAGATAATTATATCAGCCGAGTGAAGGGAGCCGTTATGCAGCTTAACACCGGTTACTTTTTTACCGCTGACTGTAATTTCAGAGATCTCGGAATTAAGATTAATTTTACCGCCTAATTCAACAAACAACCTGACCAGCGCGTTTACCAATTCCCCGGTTCCGCCCATTACGTAGTGAATTCCCCATTCACGCTCAAGATAATGTATAAGTGCGTAAATTG
>CAZMRG010000016.1:0-38116 GCA_964568655.1 uncultured Ignavibacteriales bacterium
TCTAGGTTGAAGGCGTACTAAGGTTGTTTCTCTACAAACACTTTAAAATTATCCAGCCATTTTTGAGCCGGCTTCGTAAATACTCCCGGAGATATTTTTGACATTATCTTTGGTATAAAACTCAGCCTAATGTACTCTCCTTCAACCGAGAACCGTGTTTTGCCGCCGCCTAAGTCGGTGAAGCGATTGCTCATCGTATTATCCATGTGTGGATGTTCATACAACGCTGATTTCTCCGCAGGCAGATTATTAACCTGAATAGTCTCAGTTAATTCTATCTTACGCTTCCCGTTTTGAAATGTGATTTTTGATTTAGCTCCCGCGGCTCCGGGCGTACCGCTTACAGTTTCTATGCTCACAAACCCATCCTGCCAGTATTTTAAGTTAGCCGGGTCTTCCCACAGCTTAACTACTTTCTCGATCGGCGCGTTGATATCTATGCTGCAAGTAAATTTCATATGGTTATTTTTAAGTTTTGCAAATATAAAGATTGTCGGCTTGATATTCTATGATTTTTTGTCATTCCGGGCTGTCTGCATAGATTATAGAAGTTTGCTGCGTTTAATTGCCCCACTGACTGAAGTCGTGGGCTAATGCACGGCGTTTTTTACTTATTTCAAATAATCAATAAAATATATTATTTTTGTTTATTGTAAATAATAAGAATATAAGATATTATATCAATGGCTGAAGAAGAAGTAACGGAAGTAACCAAAGAACAATATACAGAATTCAATACTTTAATGACTAAAGTATACGGCTGGGTATTTATTGGAGTCCTCATCACATCGATGGTTCCTTTTATCGTGGAACATCATTTTAAGAATTTAATTGAGGCGGTAAATCACAAACCTGAATATATACTTGTAATAGTTGTTTTTGAGTTTACTGTTGTTTGGCTGTTAAAAGCTTTTGTAAACCGTTTCCCTCCTGTTTTATTTTATATATCTTTCGTTTTTTATTCGTTGCTCAATGGAACTGTACTCACATTAGCGTTTAATTTATTTTCATACACAGGAATATTTGTCGAGTTCTGGATAATTGCAATCATGTTCGGGCCGGCAATATTACTTGGGGCTTTAATTAAGTTTGATATGTCAGGTATAGGAGGATTCCTTATAATAGCTCTTCCCGGACTGATATTAGCGGCTGCAGCGAGTATCTATTTCAAATCTTCGCTTGCCGGTTATATCATTAACTTTGGAGGGGTAATGATATTCATATATCTCGCATTATCGCACAGGCTAAAAATTATGAAGTGGGTGAAAGGCGAGGAAACTTTAACCCCTGACGGCAGCAAACCATCTATACTTGGAGCGTTAATGCTTTATCTGGATTTCACATTGTTATTTATTTTTATTGAAAGGTTCTTGGACTGATGGCGTTTTTTAAGAGAGTTCAGTAGTGCGTAACTTAAATAGCTAGTTCTATGTGAACAAATTTCATTATATTTGTGCGGGGATATCCGAAACACTGTACGTTTTTTGGGTATCCCTTTTTTCTTTTTTTGACCCATGTTAATGTTATCCGGCAGGGGACCGGCTCTGAAAAATCAAAAAAACAAAAATCATGAAGATACTGGCAATTGAAAAAGAAAAGGAAGGCATCTACCTTGATAACGAAAAAGAAATTCTTGAAGATGAAGCAAAAGAAGTTCACCGCCTGATCAAAAGCGGACAGGTAAGAGAAATTTACTTTACTGATAGAAGCGAAGCGGTATTAATTCTTGAAACTGAAAGCATACCGGGGGCGCATGAAATACTAGATTCACTCCCGCTCGTCGCGAGCGGCTTATCGTCATTTGACGTAATGGAGTTAAAGCCGTATACCGGCCTTGACAGAATAATAAAGGCCGAAGCGGATATGTATGAAGAAATATGACCGCGCCGGCGATTTAGCGGGAAAAACAAAAATTGAACTGGGCGACGTTCAAAGAACTCTGTTGCTGCCTCTTTGGGGTAGAGCCGTTGAATCGCAGAAACCCCATCCAAGGCTGGTTGATGATAAGGCTGTTGAGATAATCAATGAGATAGATTATGATTTTTCGAAGATAGCGGAAAATATAAACCCGGTTACTCAATATTGCTGGGTTGCGCGTTCGCTTCATACCGACAGGATCATTTCAGGATTTATCAAGTCGCACCCGAGCGCATCAATTGTTAATATAGGCTGCGGACTGGATACTACATTCACCAGGATAGATAACGGGCAAATTACATACTATAACCTTGACCTTCCCGACGTTATTGCATTGAGGAAAAAATTCTTTTCCGGTAGCGACAGGGAAAAAATGATCGCAGGGTCATTTCTTGACGATAATTGGATGAGCCGGATAGAATCTAATAGAGGCGTTATAATAATTGCCGCCGGAGTGTACTATTACTTTACTGAAGAACAGATAAAAAGTTTTTTTCACTCAGTTGCAGAACATTTCACGGCAAGCGTTCTTTTTTTCGATATAGCCTCGCCGTTGGGCGTGAAGGTTTCAAACAAAAGAGTTTTGAAAGCCAGCGGCATGAACGGATCGGCTGTTTTGAAATGGGGAATTTCTTCCGGTAAAGAAATTAAAAAATGGGATAGGCGTATAAGGCTAAGGGAAGAATTTCCTATGTTTGAGGGAATGAAATCAGGGTTTCCGTTAAGGATGAAATGCGCGCTTTGGGTGTCAGATTTTTTGAAAATTATGTCTATGGTTTACCTGAAAATAAATCCATGATATTAGCCTCAATCCTTACCATATCTTTATAAAATGCAAAACCCGGAATTGGTTCCCGGGCCTTGCCTGTAACTGGGGGAAAAATATTCCCTTCCTTTAGGTAACATATACTTATTTTGTCAATATCATCTTTTTTGTTTCATTAAAATCGCCGGCCTGTATATGATAAAAATACACGCCGCTTGATAAGTTTGAGCCGTCAAATTTAATTTGGTAAGCGCCAGCGTTTTGATTCCTGTCAACAAGAACCGCAACTTCTTTACCTAGTATATCGCATACTGTTATTTTTACACTTCCACCCTTTGGTATTGAGTAGTTTATATTTGTTTGCGGATTGAACGGGTTGGGATAATTCTGCGACAGGCTGAACTTATCCGGAGTATTTTGGCTGATGTTATGCGAACCGGTTAATAACCCGTCCCATGCGGCAATATTGCCCGCGCCTGTTCCGCCTGCCGTAGTAAATATTCCATTTGCTATAAGCTGGTTGTTCCACACACACAATGCATAAGCGCCGTAAACATTGGCGCCTCCGTTGTAAAATCCGCTGCCTAATGAATAGTAGTTGGAACCGTCCCATCTTGAAATTCCGTTAACTGTTTGTCCGCCCGCTGTTGTGTAGAGACCGCCTATGTATAAGCTGCCGCCGAATGAAACAAGTCCGAATACATACGGATAAAATCCGCCGCCGCAGCCGGCTCCAAGAGCTGACCAGGTATTGCCGTCCCATGAGGCTACGCAATTAGCGGATACTCCGCCCGCCGTTGAGAATAATCCTCCGGCAATTAAATTTCCGTTATATAGCCCCAGCGAGTAAACAATACTGTTTGTTCCGGAACTCATCGCGCTCCACAAAGAGCCGTTCCATTTGGCTATATGGCTTGCGCTTACACCACCGGCAATTGTGAAGAATCCGCCGGCGATTAATTCGTTATTGTAAACTGTCATTGCCATCACTGTTCCCTGCGAACCGCCCATTGAAGCGCCAAGCGTAAACCATCCGGTATTATTATACCCGATAATGCTGTTTGCTGTTATGCCTTCCACGCTTGCGAAATAACCGCCGACTATCAGGCTGTTGCCGTAAACGCATAATGACTGAACATAACTATCGGGGCCGCCGCCGATATCTGACCAAACGGAACCATCCCACGACGCAATGTATAAAACGCTTATTCCGCCGGCAGTTGTGAATCTGCCGCCAACTATAAGCTGGTTGTTATAAACAGCCATTGCATCAACTTCACCGTTAACACCGCTTCCAACGGGTACCCATGAACTGCCGTTCCATTTTAAGATACCGTAAACGCCGCCTGCATAAAGCTCGTTGTTATAAACCGCCATGCATGTTCCCCAGCCGGTTCCGCCGCCCATGGCCGACCAGCTTTGGGAATAAGAAATGGATGTTGCCAGGAAAAGAAGAAACAAAGCTGTTAATATTTTCATGCTGTCCTTTCTGAAGTTTGTAGTTTTGAATTAAATTTTTCTGATGCAAAATAATCTATTCAATAGCGGCAAGTCAAAGAGTCTTTTCAGGTTTGTCCTAGTATTAAAAAATTGATGCATGTCAAGATTTTATGCGTTTTTAAGGATTTTTTGATGTTTTCGCTATTGTATATTGAGTTATCAGCTTGTTTTGTCTTAGTATTTTATTTTGAACTATTTTTAGCATTTGTCTGATGCTTTCAGGTTTTGATTGGCTAATCGGGATTGAATTAGCTGATATTTTGGGTATTTAAGAAATTCTTTTTTTATTAGATTTATGTAATTTGTCTGATCCATTCAGGAATTAAATTGCAGGAACATGTACAATTCGCAGCTGGTTCTTCTTATGAAAGCTCTCACTCCGCGTGAGATAAACATCCTTTACCACTTCATCAATACAAATTGTCCAAACAAAAGAATCATTTACCAGGAAACCAACACAACCATCAGCACAAATAAGGTAAATATTCTTTATGATATTCTGAGGAAGGCTTATCCCGAATTCACCGCCGCAGGTCTATCTAAGGAAGAACTGTATAGTAAGATGTACCCGGATGAGGAATATAACGATAAGAAGATGCGAAATATTATCCATGAGCTTTCCAAGACAATAGAATTCTATCTAATTCATCTTGACAGCATACAGGAGCAGGACCAGTTCAAGATGCATCTTATTAACCAGCTTGAAAAAAGGAATCTGCATAAGCTGTATGATATTAAGTTGAATTCGCTAGACGATTTAATTGACGGCGAAGAAAACAGGGACGAGAGCTATTACTACCATAAATTCCAGCTTGCTGAGAGGAAAAGAGTATTCTATGAGAACACTTCGGCATTAGGTAAGAATGAAATTGCTCATGAACTATTGAGCGCAGAGATAGAAAATTTTACAAATTATTTTCTTACCGTGGTATACAGGCAGTTGAACCTTGCGAATTATTTCAAAAGCTTTCTGAGCGTAGATATAAAAACGGATTTGTACAACCACATTGCTGATTATCTGAAAAAAGAAAAGGGAATCCTAAGATCAAATGCCTCTTTAGACATTTGGAATAAATTCCTTGAGCTATACAAAAAGAAAGTTTCCGGGGGTGATGTTTCGGAACTAAAGCGCCTGCTGGATGAGAATCAAAAATTATTCAGTAAACTTGATTACCAGTATTTATATACAGACTTATTGAATTACTGCTTTAAGCTTTATTCGGGCGATGAGTCATTATATAAAGAAATGTTGATTGAACTTTTTAACGATATTCTTAAAAAAGAAGTCTATATCCGAAACGGAATCATTCATTACCAGAACTATACCAGCCTTGTCCAATGGGCTTTGGAGCTTGGCGACCTGAGTTTAGCTGAAGACTTTATAAACAGTTTCAGGAATTATCTGCTGCCGGAGTTCAGGGATAGCGCTTATTCATACAATTATGCCTGCTATTATTACAAGGTTAAGGATTACGATAAATCTCTTGAAATGTTAAGGACCGTAAAAAGTCCTGATTCCTACTTCAGGGCTGGTATAAACGATTTGATGCTGAAAATATTTTATGAAAAAAATGATTTCGATCATGCGCTCAATTTAATTGATTCGTATAAGCATTTCCTGGCAAACAATAAGACTCTGCCGCCGGAATATAAATTAAGCCGTGAGAAGTTTTTGAAATATTATAAAGAGCTGGTTAAGCTGGGGCTGGGTTCTTCAAGATCTTCGCCGGGACTCCTGCTCGAAAAACTGGAGAAAGAAAGCGAAATATTTTCAAAAGACTGGCTAATTGCGGCAATGGAGGAACATGAAGCGGGGATTACGATAAAATGATTTAATAGTTATAACTTTTAAAGTTCAAAGTCAGTTTATTTTATCTTTAGATGTGAATTCGAGATTATTTTTTGTGACCGCTTCCTCGATAGAATGAATTTTTTTCTTGTTGAATTCTTTCTCGCACGTCATGGCCAGTTCGCTGTAATGCCTGCTCATAAGCTCAAGGTCTTTTTCATCTAAATTCTCTACATCAATTAACCGGTTGCTCGCCCCGCTCATTGACGCAATAATTTCGTTCAATTTCATTTGTATAGCTAAACTATCTTTGTTCTGCCCTCTCTGAATAAGAAATACCATCAGAAAAGTAATAATGCTGGCAGTATTCATAGTCATTTGCCAGTTAAGCGAGTAATTGAAGATTGGCCCGCTTACTCCCCACAGGAGTATTAAAGACAGCGCCAGCACGAATGCAGCTGTGCCTCCTGCGAATTTGGACAATTTAAGCGCGAACCTTTCAAAAGCGCTTTCAAATCTATTTGAGAATTTTCTTGTCATTTATATTATATGTTCTATTAGTAGGAATGCTTTCGAGGCATACCGATTCCGCAATACTCAACTCCTTATAAGAGTGGAAAGATGCATAAACTTAAATAAAGATTATTAATTATCATTTAAAACCATTATGAGCTCTTTTGCGTTTAAACCAATAAGAAGTTGATTCTGATCTGCAAATAGCTTTATTTAACCAAGAAAGGCCGATACATGAAAAAGAAACCTGAAGAAAATAAGAAGAAGGAAAACCTTCCGGGATATCCCGAATATCCGGATAATGAAGATATTTTCAAAAAAGGCAAAGAGGAAGAGGATATTGACCCTGAAGAGTTGACTTCCGCCAAAAAAGCTGTAAAAAGGAAAAAGAAGAACGCAAAAGACACAAATCCGGGGGGCGACCTTGACGTTCCGGGTTCTGAACTGGATGATGAAGAAGAAAAAATCGGAAGCGAAGACGAAGAAAATAACTATTACAGCCTTGGAGGCGATGACCATGAAGATCTTGATGAAGATAAGGGCGATTTATAACTTATACCTCAGCAATTCTGAAAGACCGGTGTTTTTACCGGTCTAATTATAATCCGTAGATTTTAAAACTGGTTTTGATTATTTTTGTTTTTCCAATTGCCCCCGTGGTGAAACTGGATATCATATCTGACTACGGATCAGACGTTTGGGGTTCGAATCCCTACGGGGGTACAAAATCCAATTACAAATTACGAATTCATAAATTACGAATTAAAGACTAAAGGAGCCTGCCTCGTTTAGCTATGCGTTCTTAAATGGAGAGCATTGTCCGTTTGGGGTTCTCCGCCAAAGGCGGACTACGGGGTACAAAATTGACCCCACCCCGGCCCTCCCAGAAGGGGAGGAGGAGTATTGATTAGAACGAGTTATTATATCATTTAAAATACCTGCGCCTTATATTATAATATTATTTATATAAAAATAGCTAGTAAATGAAGAAACCAATTATTTATACAGTTGGTCATTCAAACAGAACCATTGAACAGTTTGTGGAAATATTACAGAATCATGGCGTCAGGCAAATTGTTGATGTGAGAAGCGTGCCCAAATCGCGGCATAATCCTCAGTTTAACTCGGATTCATTAAAACAATCTTTACAAAAAGCGTATATTAGTTACAAGCGAATTGAAAAGCTTGGCGGTTTTCGGCATACCACAAAAGATTCTGTTAACCTTGGCTGGCGTCATGCTTCATTCAGGGGTTTCGCGGACTATATGGCAACGCCTGAATTTTCAGATGGCATAGATGCGCTGGTTAAAATAGCGGGTCTAAGAGAAACCGCGATCATGTGCGCCGAGGCTGTGCCATGGAAATGCCATCGCTCTCTTATTTCCGATGCTTTAGTAAAACGCGGGTGGAATGTACGCGACATTATGAGCCGTACCGGAGCTTCAAGACACAGGCTGACGCCGTTTCTGAAAATAAAAAAAGGTAAGCTGGTATACCCGGCTTCCAAAACATGAAACTTAATTCTTTTACTTATGAAAAGACATGAATCATTATCGCTTTTGTCATCTGACCATCACAAAGGGTTAAGTATGGCTAAAATGCTTATGTCTGCAGGTAGTTTGTCGGCTTTAGAAGCTGATGGCGTATATAAAAAATTTAAGGCCTTCTTCGAATCTGAACTTGCCGAACATTTTTCGGAAGAAGAAAGATTCCTAGTCCCGCCATTGACGAATAATGATTTGATAAAGAGAATGTGTAAAGAACATGGGGTTATGAAAGAAATGTATAACCCGGTTAATACTTCTGAAAACTTAGGCGCAGCTCAACAAGTAACAAATTATTTAAGGTATATGATGACTGATCTGAAGATAGAACTCTGAATGCCATAGAAAGAAGATAATAAGAAATGCCGGAATAAGCCTGATTCGAAAATACTCTTCCGCCGCTGTTGACTTCTCCTGAAGGACATCTATGCTCACACAATAACGCGCTAAGATCGCGCCTATGCGTGAAGCGCCGCTTCTCTGTTTCTCTGGTTGATCCTCAAAACCCTTCTGCCTATAATTTCGGCCGCTTCTTCAAATGTAACGCTGCTGGTCCGGATAATTAAATCGTACTGTAAAGGATCCGCTACGTCTTTCCTGAAGTATTTTCTTACATACTCTCTTCTGTTGGAATCTTCTTTTTGAATATATTTAATTGCCGCTGCCTTTGAAAGTTCCAGTGTTTTCGAAATCCTCTTAATTTTCCAGTCAAGCTCTGCAATAAGCCTTACGTGGAACCCGCCATGAATATGCCTTGTTAGAAAATTAGCCCCGCGCCCAACTATGACCGCGTTTCCGGTTGAGGCCAGGTGAAAAATAGTGCTGAAAGTTTTGTTCACAAGTTTTGCTATACCCGGGTGCATTCCGCTTAACGTTTCAAATACGCTTTGAAGCTCCGGAACTCTTTCTTCAGTCAGAAAATACCTGAATTCCGAAGGAAGATGGTGTTCTTCCAAAACTTTTTCTATCAGGTTTTTATCATAAAGAGTCCAGTTGCTTTTCTTATCGTAATCGTAGTAGTTAAGGAACTCGACAAGTTTCTCTCCTATTATAGCTCCGCCGGAACCGGTTTCTCTCGAAATGGTTACAAACGGTCGCAGAGATTGATTGTTCTTTTTATGAGAGGTTTCCCCGGCTTGTTTTAAATGGCTGGATAGATAAGCATTGGCAGCTTGAAATGCATTTTGGTTGTTCATGATTTCGGCGCTCCTTTTGTTGAAGAGGCGTTTTCAGGTTTTGATCTATGCTATAATTTGCATGCCTTTTCCTGAATTTCAGAACCTCTCCGCATTCAAAGATAATCTGTTTTTCAATAAATTTAACTGCAAAAACTGTTTCATAGTTCTCGGTTTTTGAAACAAACGTGATTTTTTTTCCCCTAAAACAGGTGTTATTTGGTTTTACTAATAACAAAATATTATTATCTTTAAGGTGTCAAATCACAAAAATGCTTTCAAATTATTTTTAATTAATAACTTAAAAACGAAAATATTATGGGAAATCCAAATTTAGAGCCTGTAGAGGGCGTAACATGCGAGCAGTGGGCTGCAGTAAATGCCAAATTGGCATCAGGCGCCTCAAAAGATGATGCAATAAAAGGAACCGGCATGGACATGCCAAAGTGGGACCGTGTAAATACCGAATGGCTGACGCGCATGCGCAATGACACTTCATTTACTATTTCAAAAATTTATTCAGCTTCATTTAATATGTCTGCCACGGGCAACGTAGGCGCCGGCTCGCAGGTTGATTCTTCTTCATACCCGTTCGAAAAGTATATTGAAGCTATGGTTGCTCAGGATGTGCTCGGTAAAATGGGCCGCGATGCTCAGGACGTGCTGAAGGATTTCGGTTTGACTGTAGCCGACTACTCAAACATAAGTTCTTACTGGAGCGCTAAAATGATGACTGATTTTTCGCTTGCCGCTCAAATGATGAACCTGCAGAACCAGTACAAACAGAAATATGAGAGCATGAAGGGCGAAGATACAAACAAAGACATCGAATTTTAAACAGGAAACATGGAAGACAGAGTAAAGGAATTTAATTCCGAGATTGACGGCGCGTTCTCGGCAGCTTTTCTGTCGGAAAAAGGCGGCGACGCTAAATGGGACGGACTTGTCCAATCATACGACGCAAAGCCTCTTTCAAAAGACGAGAAAGATATGCTGCTTGGTTCGCAGATGAAAATTGCGCGCGGCGCTTTCCCGATCGAGCTCAGAAGGGTTTACGAGAAGATTGTGGAAAAATTTTCAGCTTCAGCTCAGGGGAACCAGAGCCTGGTTACCGCAATCCAGGGCTTTAACATGGAAGGCAAAGTAATAGAGTATTACCAGAAGATAAAACCGTTCGCCGGCCTGAGCGATATATTTAAAAATGCGTCCGCCGGGACCGCAAAATATTCGCAGGGACTGCAGAAAGAAAAACAAATGACCATTAAATGCAAAAGCTGCGGCGCTCCAAGACTTGAAGAAATGCAATACGATAAATGTCTTTTCTGCGGAAGCGAATTATTTGAGAAAGCGGAGAATTAATTATGGGATTATTGAGCAAAGCGGACTCTCCTGAATACAAAGCGCTATCAGACAGGTGGGACGCGTACCTGAAGAAAATTGAAGCGCGGTATTATGAAATACTCGGTCAGGCAGAAAGCCCTTTGACCGAAACTATAGAGAGCCTGCAATATGACACGATAGTCGTTCATAATATCTTAACGGCGCTTAAGTACCAGACAGTTGAGCTTCTTGGAAAAAAAGCAGATGAAGCATGGCCCAAAATGAGAGGCGAGCTAGAAAAGACGGGGGCTGCATACGGAGATATTACCGCGCAGCGTGATAAGCCTGCGATGTTTAAATACTGGATGAACCTGGAATTCCAGAAATACCAGACCGGCGTATACGCAAGGGCTGCAAGAAAGATACTTGATAATGTGAAGAAACACATCGACGAGAATAAACTGCACCGCTGCACTCAGTGCGGAGCTGAGCTGCCGATAAAAATTTACTCATTTATGGCAATTAACCTGAAATGCGAAAGCTGCGGCTCGGTCAATACTTACCAGCCTGATGACAGGATAAGGGCCTTGGAATACTATGTGCTGAATAATCTGGCCGAAGAATACGCCCTGGCGGAAAAAATAAAAGCGCGAAATGATAAAACCGCCGCAGTTGAGTATTATAAAAAATATTACGGCTATATGATGGAAAATGTGCCTGACAAAAAAGACAATTATCAGCGTGATATGGACGAACGCATTAAATGGGTAAGCTCGCCGCTTTACCACGCCGATTTTTTTAATTCATATTAGTTTTATATAATCCCCGCCGGAGCGATGTTCGTCTTCTTTAACGATTGCGGATACTGGCGGGGATTTTTGTTTTTTTAGACTTTCAAATCTGTCTGTTTTTCAAAATCACAAATCTCAAATCTCACATCTCAAATCACAAATCTCAAATCTCAAATCCAATGGGTTATTATTTGTTATAATATTTTGATATTTTGCACGTAAATTTACTGAAAATAAATATTATAGTTGCTTTTTAATTCGTTTACATACTTAGCTTTCCTCATAATAGTTGTCCCTCTTTATTACCTGGTTCCCAAAAAATTTAAAACATCATTTTTACTGTTATGCAGCTATCTGTTTTATGCTTATTGGGACTGGCGTTTCTGCTCGCTTGTAGCGCTTGCAACTATAGTGGTATATGTCTGCGGGAAGCTAATTTACAAATACAGGGATACTTCAAAAAAGAAACTGTACCTGATAGTTGCCCTGGTAATAAACCTCGGGATCCTCGGCGTTTTTAAATATTACAATTTTTTTATCGATTCATTTAACGGAGCATTTTCGGGCCTGGGAATGAATCTGGACAAGCTTCATATGACGCTTATCCTGCCGATTGGGATCTCATTTTATACATTTCAGTCATTAACATATACTTTTGGGATCTATTATGACGAGATGGAGCCCTCTGATTCATTTTTAAATGTCGCTTTGTTTGTTTCATTTTTTCCCCAGCTATTTGCCGGCCCTATTGAACGGGCGAAGAACATCCTTCCGCAATTAAAAAATCTGCCTTCGTTTAACATCAATATGTTTAAGGAGGGACTGGTTCTTATCACGCTGGGAATGTTTAAAAAAGTTCTGATCGGGGATACGTGCGGCAAGATTGTGAACCAGATATTTGCGGAGCCGCAATATTATGCTTCTATTGAATTAATAATGGGCATTATTTTATATTTTGTCCAGATATACGCTGATTTTTCAGGGTATACAAATATGGCAAGGGGAACCGCTAAGCTTTTGGGAATTAACATAATGGAAAATTTTGAGCAGCCTTATCTTAGCAAGAGTATGGCTGAGTTCTGGAGAAGATGGCATATTTCTCTTTCAAGCTGGCTGAGGGATTATTTATTCACGCCATTTTCGATTGCGACCAGAAACTGGGGAAAATTTTCAGTTGTATTAGGTCTCATTTTAACATTCACAATAGTTGGGTTGTGGCACGGAGCAGGCTGGACTTATGTTTTCTGGGGATTTTTTCACGGGTTCCTGATCTCATTCGGATTTATTACGCAAAAATCCAGAGCGTCATTGTATAAGAAATTAGGGTTTTACAAAACTAAGTTACACGGCATCGCGCAGGTTTTGATAACAATATTTTTTGTGCTGATATCTTTCATATTCTTCCGCTCAGAAACATTCGGCGAGGCTTTTTACATCATGAAGCATATTGTGCAGTGGCAGCCGGGAGATTATACAATCAGAGTTATACTAATAATGATCTCTTATTTGTTTGTGTCATTTTCGCTGGATTTCCTTGAGATACATTATAAAGATCATGCGTTCCTGGCGAAAATACAGCCTGCTTATATGTATGGCATTTGCCTGACATTATGGGGAGTCATGTTCGCATACATGATGCAGAGTATTCCTATACCATTTGTTTATTTTCAGTTTTAGAATCATTAAAGAGAATTAATGAAAAAGATATTCACATGGATTTTAAAATTTGCCGTGGCGGCAGCGCTCACGCTTTTGTTTATTGAGGTCTTTTTCAGATACTCTGAATTATTTCTGCCGTCAATAATTCTTGACGACCCCAAACTGGGTATGCTTAGAAAACCAAATGCGCAGATATTCCAGTTGTTTGAAGGCTTTTGCATGGGTGACGTGAACCAATACGGCTATTATGGGCCAGGGTATCCTCCATCAAGAGACAGTAATTCAATCAGGATCGCGCTTATCGGGGATTCTTATGTGCAGGGAATTGAATTATTTGACCGTTATCATTTCAGGAATCTGCTTGAGAAGAAATTATCGGCTTATACAGGCAGGAAAGTGGAGGTGCTTAATTTTGGAAGAGGCGGAATTGATATGAGAGGCGAGTACTCCTCTTATAAGTATATTACCTCGGATTATAACCCCGATTTCACTTTATTCTTTATCGATAATTTTGATCTGATGGGTAAAGATGATAAGCCGGGGCCTGATTACACTCTCCGGAATGACTCACTCATAATTAATTATGATTTTGTTAACAGCGAAGAATTTAAATCAAGAACCAAATACAAGTTTCTCAGGCTCACCTCATTTGGAAATCTGCTTAAACGCGCTTACGAGTATTACGAACTTGGCGCGCTGCCGGTATATACGCTTGGGAAGCTTTATCCATGGCCGGCTAATGACGTGAACGTTCAGGAAGTTCAAAAAAATGACACGGACTTATACTTAAATATTAACAGCTCCGTTATTAAAGATTTGGGAAGCGTTAATGTAGGAGCAGTTCCGAAAAACATTGCTATAAAAATTGAAAAATATCCGGACTACTATGACGGGATAATGCGTAAATATAATCTGCCGGTCTATGACCTTGCCGCATATTTTGATGCAAGGACTAAATCCGGAGAAAAACTGAATTACTGGAAAGCCACAAATTTTTATGAGCACTGGAACCACGAAGGGCACGAAGCGGCCGCTGAATTCCTGTTTAATGTGATTAAGCCTTTTATTAATCGCAAATAAAATACAGCAAGGCTTGCAATTCCCGTTGAACAGGAAACCGAAGCCTTACTGTAATTGAAAATGCAGCCTAAATCTCTGAATTATATCCCTTAGAAGTAAAAATGAAAAACTACGTTTGATTCGTTATAAAATTGTGTATCAGGATAGGTTTTTGCCATTCTGTACATTGCTTCAACCTCAAAGCCCTGTAATGGGAAAATAACAAACCCCCCGCTGTATCTGATACGTTCGCCGTCGCCGTTTTTTGTCCCGAGCTGGTTATCAAATTTTTCATACTGAAGCTTTAATTCCAGGCCTTTTATCAATCTCGCATCCAATTCGCCAAAGTAAGTATTGAACAGCTGTTTTATGTTTGCTGAGTCTGTAGCATATTTCTGGCTGTTGAAATCTATCTCTCCAAGCAATGCGATTCTTTGAACAAAGCCAAATGAAACGAACGCCGCTTCGATCTGGTTTACAGCATCATAAGTATTCCCCGAAGGTCTAACTGTCAGCCTGTACGGGTTATTCAGAAATGAAGCCCCGATTCCTACAGTAAATTTACTTTTCTTTGACGCCCATCGGAAATCGCCCGAAGCTACAAATTCTTTCCCGTTATCAGAGTCAAAGTCTGTTGGCCCGCCGCCATTAGTAAAATTTGAAATGATTCCGTTAAACATGCCGGCTGTCAGGGTAAATGGCCCCGGGGATATACCCACTTCTATGCCCGCATCCGGATTATATGGAGCAAATGTGTTAAAGAATCTTTGATATGGTCTGTGTTCAGGCAGCTTAATCCCGAAATTCGGACGTAATTTACCGACTTTTAAATATAATCCTGCCGGCAGATTATGAAGCATTCCGTACATTTCAAAAACCGGCGGGTAGTTATCATACTCCATAGAAGGATTCAGAAGAATATCTACTATTTTGCCAAGGGCTGCATTTATATACAGATCGCCCTGCATTGCAAAAAGTGAATTCAGCGATTTTCCGGAATTACTTCCTTCATTATCGGTTCTTCCTCCCTGTATATCAAATGCGCCGAGGCGTAAGTCGCCGCCGATCTGTAAAACTTTTCCGACTCTTGTATCAAACTCCGCATCCTTGTTAAATTTTTTAAACATCTCCATGTACAAATTAGACTCCGCATATTTTATGCCGCCCATATGTCTGATCTGGCCGCCATCCGGATTTACGTGGCAGCTTTGGCATTTTTCACCGGTATATGCCGCGAATTTTGGATATGAATAAGCGTTTAAAGTAATGAAACATGATATAAGAAAAAAAGATAACAGAAATTGCAGAATAAAACTGTAATGTTTTTTCATAATAAATATATTTAATTAATTAATCAGGTATTCATAATATCATTCTAAATTTTTAAAATTACAAATCAAGAAAAAGTATACGGAAGTTTCAGCGGGGATTATGCATTATTTTTATGAAAAAATAATATCGTAGACCTATATGTCATTATAATACATTAATTATGTCAATTTTCATTAATAAAAATATCGCTAAATTTAACAATAAACTGGAATTACACAAAAAGACAAATTTGCAGGAATTATTCATTTTTATAAGCTCCACCAGGAGCAGCATATTTGTAGAAACTTTAGAATAACTAATCTTTTAGCTCCGTTAAGAGCGCCATATGAAATGGATTCCCGCCTTCGCGGGAATGTTATATGTAACTTCAGTAATAAATTAAAAAAGCCAAACTGAATTGAGATATATAATGCCGGGCGATTACAACAATATCTCATTAAGGGAAAATATCCTAAGGATATTTGATCTGTTAATACTGTTTTGTCTTACATATACGTTATTAACAGCCCAATGCGCCCCAAAGATCTCTTATATATCGCTCATGATCTTAACGGTTTTATTCTTTATCAGGCTGGCGCACGAACGAAACTTCGAAACTCCCGAAAAGATAATAATCCTGTTCATAGCTTCTTTTCTTGCCGTGCAGTTCATATCTTCTTTGATGTCTATTGACCCGCGCCAGTCTATTACAGTTATGAAGATCCGGGTATTTTACTACGCCGTCTTCTTTATTGCGATACTTTTTATAAAGACCCAGAAGCAAGCCGGGGCCGTTCTGGCGTCTATAATTATATTTACTTCAATTTTATCGTTGATCGAGGTTTGCCGCTTCGTTTTTGATTTGCATACTAGGAATTTGAGTCCAACGCAGATGAGGATAGGTTATTACATTCATCCTGTAACGTCCGCAGAAATTAAAATGATTGTAGTTTTCATTATCCTGCCATTACTGTTAACAAAAGAGAAATTTATTTTTTCTAAAAAATGGCTGCTGGCGTTTTTGATCCCAATCTTTGCATCATTCATGTTTACTTATGCCCGTGGGGCATTTATTGCGTTGTTCACAGGCGTAATGTTAATTGGGGCTTTAAAAAACAGGAAGATTATCTATATCACTGTAATTTTTTTGATCGTTTATTTCCTTGTTTTACCATCATCAGTCAATCAAAGACTCGCATCGCTGAAGAATCCTACCGACCGCAGCGTAATGGCCAGAGAATTTATGTTCGAAACGGGCGTGCAAATTGCAAAAGATAATTTTTTGATAGGGGTTGGAAGCATTAACCTAAAAGATACATATGAGAAATACAGAATAGCGACTATTTGGGCGGAAGGCGAACAACTGCATAATAATTTGCTTCAATTAATGGTAACTACCGGAATATTTGGTTTGCTGATTTGGCTGGCTATGATGGCATATATTTTCAAGCGGCAAATTGAAATTTACAGGCAAACTAAGAGCCACGAGGTATTAAACGCATTTGCGTTAACATCTTTGGTTTCTATGGTTGCATTCCAAATTTGCGGATTAACGGACTGGAATTTTGCCGATTATTCAGTCGTTTCGTATTTATGGATGACAGTAAGCCTCGCCTTCATTGCGAAGAAATTTATGATAACATCTCCGCTCAATTCGCGTCAAAATGGATACTGAAAACTCTATACCAGAAAATTTTACTTAACCAATATCATCTTTTTAGTATCTGAAAAGCTGCCCGCCTGTAACCTGTAAAAATAAATTCCGGATGAATAGGCCGCTGCGTTCCAGTTAACCTGATAGCTCCCAGCCTCTAAATTCCCGTTAACAACCGTTGAAATTTCATTCCCCAGCGCGTCATATATTTTCAAATTAACAAATCCCGGTTTTGAAATATCGAACTTTATATTTGTAGCCGGGTTGAACGGGTTCGGATAATTTTGAGCAAGCATGAACTTATCCGGCACATTTGAGCTTATCATATTAACTGAAAGCATTTCCGCAACAGGCCGTTTCCAGGTTCCGCCAAAAGTTGCGGCATACAGAGTATTGCCGTCGGTAGCGAATCCGCGGTCATCCAGATTTGTTAAACCTGTTCTAACCGCCGTCCAGCTTGTTCCGTGATTAGTGGTCACAAACACTCCGCCTCCGTAAGAACCTGCAAATATATTTCCGTTTATTGCAATAAGCGAAAGCGTATAAGGCGTGGTCAGGCCATTATTGACCAGCGTCCAGCTTGTTCCTGAATTTGTTGTCAGGAAAACGCCCGTTTGCGTCCCGGCAAATACAAAATTTCCGTCATTAGCCAGGGACATGACAATATTGCTCGTAAGGCCTGAGTTAATTCCCGTCCAGCTTGCGCCGTTATCGGTGGATAAGTATGCTCCCATTCCCCAGGTTCCCGCAATTAAATTTCCGCCGGCATAATCTAAAGCATAAACAGGGTAGGCGGGAAGCCCTGTGCTTATTCTTGTCCACTGTCCGCCGCCGTTTGTTGATACAAATACTCCGCTTCCAACTCCGGCATATAAAGTAGTTCCGTTCACAATCATGCTGAATAACTGTGGATCGGTCAGTCCTGAATTTGTTGAATTCCAGCTGGATCCGTTATTCGTTGTTACATAAACTCCGCCCTGTGTTCCTGCGAAGAGGCTGGATCCGATAACTCCAAAAGCGCTTACTATTGAATTTCCAAGGCCGTTGTTTACCTGAGACCAGCTTGCGCCGTTATCGGTTGATAAGCTGACGCCTGCGCCCCATGATCCAGAAAAAACATTTGAACCAACTACTGCCGCAGCCTGGACAAGTAAATTTTTGATCCCGTTTGAATATGAAACCCAGTTTGTTCCGTTATTGGTTGAATTATAGATGCTTCCCGAAGTGCCTGCCCACATGCCTGAAGCCCCTGCCCAAAGCGCCAGTATATTAACCGACGGCATGCCTGTAGTTGCTATTGTCCAGCTTGTTCCGTTATTCGTAGATAAGAATACGGCAGTACTTGTTCCTGCGTAAATGTTTGAGCCATTGGATGCGATTGAAAGCAGGTTTGTATTGTTTAACCCGTTGTTCTCCGGGGTCCAGCTTGCGCCGTTATCCGTCGTCAAAAATACGCCGCCTCCTGTTGCGGCTGCCGCTGCAAATACATTTGAGCCGCTGACAGTGAAGCCGTAAATATATACGCTCGATATTCCGCTACCGGCCGGCGACCAGCTTGTTCCGTTGTTTGTAGAAAGAAAAACACCTCCGCCAAATGTGCCTGCATAAACCGTGTTTCCGCTGATACCCAGCGCCTGCACGATAATTGTAGAGAGCCCTGTATTTACTGCGGTCCAGTTAGTCCCGCCGTTTGATGAATAGAATACGCCGCTGTACGTTCCGGCGAACACGTTTGAACCGGAAACTGCAAGGGCGTGAATATCGGTAGCGCTTAAACCGGAGTTCATTGCTGTCCAGCTTGTTCCGTTATTAGTGGATAAATAAACGCCGCCATACGCTCCCGCATAAATATTAGAGCCGCTTACAGCAAGGCAATAAATATTTGTAGCCGATATTCCTGATGTTGAGGGCGTCCAGTTGGCGCCATTATTGGTAGATATATAGATACCGTTTCCCTGTGTTGCGGCAAAAAGAGTTGTTCCAATTGAAGCTATGCCCTGGATCGCTCCTCCATAGGGACCGTTGGTATAAACCCATTGTGCATTTGCCGGATTGATCAGAATTACGAAGAGTGTTATTGCGGAAATAAAATTTGAAAATATATATTTCATTTTGAAAGAAAGAAAAATTTATGAGTCGCTAAATTTACTATCAAATATAACTATAGTTTCTCTGTGAAATAATCTGATTATTCTTCCGGTATTGTTTGTTTAATTGGAGATTATGAATATTTCGAATATTTTAAGTACAGCAATAACATATGTTTATCAAATTATTTTTCCGGAGGTATTGACAAACGCAAAATAACAATATATATTTGCCGTAAATAAGTTTACGGCAAAAAAGAAAATATGAGCGACATCTTAAAAGAACTGGAAATTATCGGATTTACAAATTACGAAGCAAAAGTTATTTGCGCTTTGTTTGAGGGATATGTCATGACGCCGACCGAAGTTGCAAAGGCTGCCGGGATTTCGAGAGCTTACGCTTATGACGTACTTAAGTCTTTTGCTCAAAAGGGGATATGTAATGAGATCCAGACCAATGCAATTGTAAAATATGAGTTAATAGAGCCGCAGGTTGTGCAGGATAAATTCAAAAGAGAGATATATGAAACATATAAAACGAGGACTGAAAAGCTAAACAGCGCATTTGAGAAACTTAGCGCAACATACAAATCAAAGCTGCAGGAACAATCTGAAAATGATGTTGAATTAATAAAGGGATTGAACGCCCACAGGTTCGAGAAAACCGCGCAGCTAATGAAAGAAACCAAAAACGAAATGCTCCTAATAAATAAACTAGGCGGTTACATTCAAAGCGATATAGATGAACTAACAAGCCGGTTAATCAAAAAGGGAGTCGTCATCAGGTCTATTTATGAGGTTAGCAGTAATTTCAAAATAAGGGTCGAGAATAAATGGATTCCTGCTTCCGAAAACGATCTGATAAACATATTCAGCAAGTTCGAAAAACTTGGCGAGCAGATAAGGCTGGCGGGGGAAGTGTTCCAGAACATGATAATATTCGACAGGAAAATAGTTTATGTAAGCTTAGCCGATCCAAAGATCGATAAGAATAACCGTTCGGATGTAATTATTAAAGATGAATACTATGCGAATTCAATGGTTCAGTATTTTGAATATTTCTGGGGACAGTCTAAAACAATTAATGAATATAAATCTGAAATTAAAATTATAAAGTCATGATTAAGTTCGGGGGAAGATTTAACTTAATTTTTATTCTGATTTTCGCAATGGCATTTGCTCAAAATTCGTTTGCCCAGTTTTATCAGTGGTCATCTATTGGGGGCGCCGCCGGCAACGGAACCAACGGAGTAATAAACGCCATTGTGAAATACAACAATAACATTGTTGCCGCAGGTTATTTTACTCAGGCAGGCGGCGTGAGCGTTAACAATATTGCTTTATGGAACGGAACATCATGGAGCGCGTTGGGTTCCGGAGTGAACGATACAGTTTACGCATTATCAGTTTTTAACGGATCGTTAATTGCAGGCGGAAAATTCACAACAGCAGGCGGCGGATCTGCTTTGGCAATTGCAAAATGGAACGGAAGCGCGTGGTCTACTTTAGGTTCCGGTTTGACCGGAACGGTTAAGTCCCTTGCTGTATTTAGCGGCAGGCTTATTGCGGGCGGTATTTTCACTAACAATGGCAATAACATTGCCGCGTGGGATGGTTCAGGCTGGTTTTCGCTTGGAACAGGATTAAATAACGGCTGTTATGCGCTTTGTGTGCAGGGCAGCTACCTTTATGCAGGCGGAGCATTCAGCCAGGCAGACGGAAATTCAGCGAACAGAATAGCCGGTTGGAACGGTTCTTCATGGATGCCTCTTGGCACTGGTATGAACGACGATGTTTACTGTATATCAAATTATGGCGGCGGCAATTACATAGCTGTTGGTGGGAAATTTACTCAGGCAGGCGGAAATCCTGCCGTATACATCGCTCAATGGACGGGCGCCACATGGGCTAACTTTAATTTTACTCCAGATGGATATATATATGCAATCGCATATTATAACAGCAGCTTGATTGTCGGCGGCAGCTTTCTGAATGTTTCAATTAACGGCTCAGGTTCAATGTTTATGAACAGGATCTGCAAATGGGATAATAACGGTAGCTGTTCGCGAATGATAACCGGTTTAAATCAAACTGTTAAATCATTTTACATGACAGACACCAGCCTTTATGCGGTCGGCGATTTTACAACCGCCGGTGGCGATTACTCGTTTCATGCTTCAGTATGGGGCAATGTGCCGACGCATTTGATAAGAGGCGTCGCAAGGTATTCCGGAGATACAACCAGGCTAAGAAGCGGCGTTGTTAAAGCCGTTAGAATGGATGTCAGCACAAGAGAAGAAATAGTTATTGATTCGGGATTAGTTCAAACTGACGGTTCATACCAGATCACCCATGGCTATAATGATTCGACGGATGTTGTGCTTTTCCCAAACGATCTTGTTGAAGACCATTTTGTGCCAACATACTATCCTTCATCTACAACCTGGGTAAACGCTACTAAAGTTTTTCCGTCAGTAAACCTGGATAGTATCAATATCAGGGTTTTCAGGACGCAATTGGATACCGCCAGCCTGAGCAACATCGGCGGTCATGTGTATCTGAATTATAACCCTATACTTAATCAACCCGGATTTCCTTTCTCAAAAGACGCGATCGTTTATGCAAAACTGGGAAACATCTATAAACAGTTTGCCCTCAGCGATTCAACCGAGAGTTATACTTTGAGAGGGCTCAACCCGGGCACGTATACGCTTGTTGTTGACAGGATCGGCTATACAAGCGCCAGCAGGAATGTGACTCTTGGCACAACAAACCTGGATACAATTAATTTTTATCTTGATACGGCCGGTGTAATTGGCGTGCAAAATATAAGCTCTGTTGTGCCGCGCACGTTCAGCCTGTACCAGAACTATCCGAATCCGTTTAACCCGGCGACGATAATTAAGTTTGACATTAAAACAAGCGGGTTTGTCTCGCTTAACATCTATAATATACTGGGGCAGAAGGTTGCGGCGCTGGTTAATGAAACCCTATCCCCCGGCCTGTATAAAGCTGTGTTTGACGGGACCAATTTGCCAAGCGGCGTGTATTTTTACTCGCTTAACGCCCGCGACTTTACCGAAACAAGAAAAATGATATTAATTAAATAATTTAAACAGCGCTGCAGAAAATTCCACGGCTGAAAAAGGAATAAATCAATATGAAACAACAAATCGAGGCCAACCTTTTGAACAATAAAAGAAACTTCCTGAACGACGTTCATTACGAATTTGTTTGGGTTTTCTGCAACGGCATTACAGAAGAGTCAATTGAGAAAAATCATTTTAGAAATTTTTTCAAAACGATGTTCATCTCGAATGATACAAAAAGCATAGTTTCGGATAATGCGAAGAAACTGTTTAACGGCGGCAAAAAAGACGCAAGAAACCGCGTTAGGCCGAAAAGAAGGTGGATTCTTATTGAACAATTACAACTCTTATAAATAACTAAGAGCGCTGTCGTAAAAAGTCTCAGCTGTGAATTAGCTTATAAAAAAATAAAACTAACTAGGTTGTCTTTTCTCCTCCTATAAAGCTGATACACAATTTAAGCGGGATTCCGGCTGAGACGCCGGCGCTTCTAAAAATTGAAATGACAGAAACAGGTTTAAAAAATAACGGTTTTTCATTTTTTAAAATTTCCAGGTTTCTTATTCAGAATTTTAATCAACTAATTACGGAGTAATAAAATGAAAAATATTTTAATTATCACTGCAGCGTTATTCATATTAGCGATTTCTTCCCGGGCGCAATCCGGCGGATGGACGATCCAGTCGAGCCCAACTACACAAAATTTAAATGGGATCTCATTTAGCGATGCTAATACATGGATTGCGGTTGGCGATGGCGGAACCATTATCCGAAGTTCAGATGGCGGAATGAATTGGACCATTATTTCCAGCCCCGTAGTTGATGCTCTTCGCGGCGTATGTATGCATGGTAGTTTTGGTTTGGCTGTCGGCATATCAGGCAGAATGGTTAAAACAACAAACAGCGGCTTAAGCTGGACTGAAATTCCCCGACAAACCACAAGAAACCTGTATTCTGTTTCAATCAGCGATCTTATGTCTGTTGCAGTCGGGAACGAAGGGACTATACTTGTTTCTTTGGACCATGGATCGACCTGGAGCCCGCATACTGCAGGAACAGCATCAATCCTGTTCGGAGTATCTGTAAATGGCTCTTCAGCGGTTGGAGTAGGCGGTCAGGGGGCTGTAGTGATGTCGGTTAACGGCGGAAGCGGATGGGGCTTAACTGTGTTAGGTAATCAAACAACATTTTTCTATAGCTCATCATTTGTGAATTCAAACACGGGGTGGGCCGTTGGTTCGACAGCGACTCCGGGAAATGTCATAATCAGAAGCGACGACGCGGGATTTGTATGGTCGGGGCAATCCGTGCCGACAACAGAGCAGCTATTCGGAGTGTCATTTGCGTCTCTTGATACCGGGACCGCAGTTGGCGGCAATGGAACTATCATTCATACCGTTGACGGCTTTAACTGGGTCAATCAAACAAGCGGTACTGCGCAGATTTTAAACGGAGTCTCATTTGTAACATCGGTTATGGGAATCGCCGTGGGAAATTCAGGAACAATATTAAGAACAAATGGGGCATTAACCGGCGTAAGCTCAAATAATAATTCTCTGCCGTTGAAATTCGGTTTATCGCAGAATTATCCTAATCCATTTAATCCAAGCTCCAGGATTAATTACCAGATAGCTAAAAGTACTTTTGTAAAGATTGTAATATATAATGCGCTTGGTTCAGAAGTTAAGGAATTAGTAAACGATCAGCAAACGCCGGGCCAATATTCGTTAGAATTTGACGGCTCTAATTTATCCAGCGGGACATACTTTTATAAACTGGAAACCAATGAATTTACCGAGACAAAGAAAATGATCCTAATAAAGTAACAATGATGTTGGCTGTTATAAACGATAACGTTAATAAAAATTACTGAAATGATTCAACACATCAATTTAAACATATTTAATAAATCTGATTTTCGGGCGCAGTATGACCGTATCATTTGCAAATTTGAGCTTAGAGTAATTGGCATTAATTTAGGTTACCTGTGAGCGAAAGCTCCGCTCCTCCTATAAGGAATCAAAAATAAGCCTGGATTTGCTTTGATACGGCGGCGCCTGTTTTTAAGTTAAAATAATTTTTCAATAATAAAGTTTAAAATAATCTAAGGAGTCTGGTCCAATGAAATTTAAAAACATCTTTGCTGTTATTTTTTTGCTCGCAATTGTCAGGTGCGGATCTGCTACAGTAAGAACAATACAAGTCGCAGATTTTAATTTTACGCCTCAATCTCTAAGCGCTACTGTTGGCGATACGATCTCGTGGGTATGGTCCTCGGGCGGACATACAACAACATCAGTTGGAGTTCCCGGCGGCGCAGCCACATGGGATTCGCCTATTGATAATACGCATAATTCATTTAATTATGTTATCACGGTTGCCGGAACATATAACTACCAGTGCTCAATTCATGCTTCGATGGGGATGAACGGCTCTTTTACTGCCAGCCCAATCGGTATTAAATCGGTATCGTTAAACGTGCCTGAGAAATTTACGCTCTATCAGAATTATCCGAACCCGTTTAATCCATCAACAAATATCAGATTTGATATCCCTTCAAAAACGATCGTTCGATTAAGAATTTATGATATTACCGGCAGGTTTGTGGCTGAACTTGCAAATGAAAGCGTCCAGCCGGGAACATATTCCGCAGATTGGGATGCATCAAACTATGCGAGCGGCGTATATTTTTATAAGCTTGAAACATCAGATTTTGTAATAACCAAAAAACTGGCATTGATAAAATAGGTTTCTGTATTCCCCCAACAACTGCTCCAAAAGAAGAGAGCTCTCCCCAATAGAGGGAGCCTCTTCAAAGCTACAATACAAGGCGTTCCCCCGAGCGCCTTGTTTTTTTCCGGTTAGGCGCTCCAACTGACCCAAAAGCTATTATTATAGTTTATTTTAATAAATAAAATAATATTTTATTGAACGCCCCCGGAATAAAAAATCTAATAAACATTTTAAACTGATATCCATGCTTTGCCCCAAGCGAAATGTATTTTTAATCGTGGTTTTGTTTATTCTTTGCGAACAGGCGCCGGCTGAATATAAGCTGGAACATATCTCATTGGAACAGGGCATATCCCATAACCTGATATACAGTATTTACCAGGATAACAAAGGCTTCATGTGGTTTGGCACAATGTATGGACTGGTTAAATACGATGGAGCTGATTACACTGTCTACAGGTATGACCCTTCGGATACAAATTCGCTTTCAAACGATAATATTATTTCTATATATGAGGATAGGGACGGCTTTCTATGGTTCGGGACCTACAAAGGAGGATTAAATAAATATGACAGGAGCGCCGGCCGGTTCACAAGGTTTGTACATGACTCAAATAACCCTAACAGCCTGAGCGATAATATGGTTTGGGCGACGCTGGAAGACAGAAACGGAATAATATGGGTAGGTACTAATGGGGGATTGAATAAATTTCAAAATGGCCAGTTTATTCGATATACTTACGATTCTACAAAGAGCAATACAATTAGCAGCAATTTAGTTTTTTCGATAATTGAAGACAGAAAAGAGAATGCTCTGTGGCTTGGCACGTTTGGCGGGGGGCTCACCAGGTTTGATGTAGAAAGAAAAAGCTTTATGAGCTTTAAGAGCAGCCCTCCAGACTCGGGCTCAATCAGCGGTAATACTGTGCGCCCGGTTTACCAGGATAAAGAAGGAAATATATGGGCAGGTACGTATAAAAGAGGATTAAATAAATTAAATATTGCAAGCGGGATATTTACACATTACATGAATAATCCATCAGACCCAAGCTCAATAAGCAGCAATGATATCAATTCAATTATTGAAGACCGAAACGGAAATATGTGGATTGGCGTTAACGGGGGAGTTAACAGGTTTGATAAGTCAAATGGGCGGTTTGAGTTTCACAGCCTGATAGATACAGTATCTAAAAATGAAGAGAATTGCATTGCCGTATTCGAGGATCTCTCAGGAATTATCTGGCTGGGTTCATATTACGGAGGGTTATATAAGCTATATGAAGACCGCGACAAGTTTATTACGTACCGGCACAACGCAGCTGATAACAATTCTTTGAGCGGAAATAATGTAAGATGCATTTTTGAGGATGCCGATTCAGATCTGTGGGTCGGGACAAATGCCGGATTGAACAAATTTAACGATGAGTATAAGACGTTTACACATTTTGAACACGATTCAGCGAACGCACATAGTCTGGATAATAACAACATAAACGCTTTGACGGAAGGCAGGAACCGGAATTTATGGGTTGGTACGGTGAAGGGGTTGAATAAATTTAATAAAGGAGCCAATGGTTTCACACATTATTATAATAATCCTTCCGATAGTTCATCAATAAGTTCGAATAATATTACGTGTCTTTTTACGGATTCAGACGGAAACATTTGGGTGGGAACAAATTCAGGACTCAATAAACTGGATATAGAACGGAATGCTTTTACCAGGTACAAAAATATTATTTCCGATTCAAATTCTATCAGCGATAATGTAGTTCTTTCAATTTACGAAGACCGGCAAGGATTTCTTTGGGTAGGCACATTAGGCGGATTAAATAAGTTTGATAAAACTTCAGGAAAGTTCACGCACTTTTTGCAGGACCCTAATCGGACAGGCGCGATAAGCAATAATTATACGTATTCATTTTGTGAAGATCAGGAGGGGGATTTCTGGATTGGAACCGCAGGCGGGCTGAATAAATATGAACAAAGCAAAGGGCTTTTTGCATATTACAGTGAAAAAGACGGTCTGCCTAACAGCGTAATTTGCGGCATCATTGAAGACAAAACAGGCTCATTATGGATGAGTACAAATAAAGGCGTTTCAAAATTCAACCCTGCCGCTAAGAGCTTCAGGAATTTTGATATTGATGACGGATTGCAGAGCAATATGTTTATTAACGGTTCTTATTGTAAAAGAACAAACGGGGATTTTATATTTGGTGGAATTAATGGCTTAAGCATGTTCAGTCCGGATAAAATTAAGGATAACCGGTTAGCGCCGCCAGTTATACTTACATCGCTTACGAAATATTCAGGTAAGCAGCGGCGGGAAATTGATATTTCAGGGACCAAAGAAATTGAGCTTGCATATGATGAAAATCTGGTGACATTTGGATTTGCCGTCATTGATTTTATTAACCCAAAGAAAAATCAGTATTCATATATGCTTGAAGGGTTTGACAAGGACTGGATATCGGGCGGCAGCGTTAACAAAGCTATTTATGCGAACCTGAATCCGGGTAAATATTTATTCAAAGTCAAAGGCGCAAATTCTGAGGGAGTGTGGAATGATAAATTCGCCTCAATAATATTAACTATCACTCCGCCGTTCTGGAAAACATGGTGGTTCTATTCTTCAATAGCCTTGTGCTCTGTCCTTCTGATAGCTGCGCTGCAAAACTACCGCGTTAGGCAGAAAGTCAGGAACCTGCTAGAGCTTGAAAAAGCTAAATCTACGGAAAGGGAGCTTGTCAGGGAGCAGGCATCAAGAGACTACCATGATGAGCTTGGGCACAAGTTAACAAGAATTTCACTATTCAGCCGCAGGATAAAAAAGAAGATGGAAAACAATTCTGCTAATTTAGTCAACGACCTCGACAGCATCATAGAAACTTCCAACAGCCTGCAATCGGGAGCAAAGGACCTCATCTGGGCTCTGAATCCCGGAGAAGACACTCTCTATGACGCAGCCGTAAGGCTGAGGGATTTCGGAAATGAGCTTTTTGATAGCAGCGGTATAAAATTTTGTATGAATTTCGATGCCGAAGTATTCAAGGGCTTGATGTTATCTATGAATACTAAAAGGCATTTAACATATATATTCAAAGAAGGGATGAATAACATCCTGAAATACGCTGATTGCAATAATGTTTATTTTGACATGAACGTTACGGGTAATGTTTTGGATGCAACACTCAGGGATGACGGCAAGGGGTTTGTAATGGAAAATTCCTCTAAAGGATACGGACTGAAAAACATTGCGTCCCGTGCAAAACAAATATCGGCGGAACTTGATATTAACTCAACCCCGGGTTCAGGAACGATCATTAAGCTTCGCCTTAATATCTGATACTTGTGAGATTGTTATTCCAATTTTTATTGTTTAACTTTTAACTAATTATTTGTAAAGAAAATTTTGATGATCAAAGTATTAATTGTAGAAGATGATAAGGTTATTCGCGAGTCTTTATCAGACCTGTTAAATGAAACTGAAGGGTTTATTTGCTCAGGGGCTTATGCCGACTGCGAGACAGCGTTAAAAAAATTGCCGGATGATAAACCAGCCATCGTTTTAATGGATATAGATCTGCCGGGGATATCGGGTATTGAAGGAGTAACAAGAATAAAAGATAAATATCCGAAGATCGAAATTGTTATGCTTACAATTCATGAAGACCCGACTTGGGTTTTCAGGGCGTTAAGCGCAGGGGCAAGCGGGTATCTTGATAAGAGCGCATCAGAAGAAAAAATTCTGGAGTCGCTTAGAGAAATTCTGGATGGAGGCGCCCCGATGTCATATAAGATCGCTAAGCTTGTAGTATCTTCGTTCAGGAAGCAAACTGAATCGCCGCTGACCGACAGAGAAAGCGAAGTTCTGGAGAGCCTTTGCAAAGGCCTTTCATATAAAGAAATCGCGTATGCATTATTTATTTCGGTTGGGACGGTCCGTCATCACATAAAGAATATCTATTATAAACTCCAGGTTCATTCAAAATCCGAAGCCGTAGCAAAAGCCCTGAAAGAAAGACTTGTGTAATTGAGTTACATTCCCGCTATTTAAGCCAATCAGCTAATTCATTTTCCCCAAAAACCATATATATGTGAGATACCGTTCGCTAACAGGTATGTGTAACTTGCATCTAAAAAGTAATGAACGGAAAACTCAATTCTGAATTTGCAGTCCTCAGAAGTTATTTTATTAGATCTATTTCCTCTATACAGATCCCGGCAGTTATCTTAATGCTGTTATTTACGGTCAGCAATGTTTTCCCCCAAACATTTACAAGGATCACCGCCGGGAACAATCCTGTTGTCGCCGATCTATTCCAAAGTACCGGCGGGTGCTGGGTCGATTTTAACAATGACGGATACCTTGACTTGTTTGTTTCAAACGGAAATCCTGCAAGCCAGAACAATAATTTGTATCTTAATAACAGGAACGGCAACTTCGTTAAGATCACAACGGGAGCGATTGTAAATGACGGGGGCAGCTCGATTGGCGGGACATGGGGAGATTTTAACAACGACGGGAATCTTGACTTGTTTGTAGCCAACAGGAACAATTTTGGTAATTTCCTTTACATGGGGCACGGCGATACTACCTTTACCAGAGTGACAACAGGACATATTGCGACTGATTCAAGCAATGCGAACACAGGCGCGTGGGTGGATATTAACCGCGACGGATTACTTGACCTTCATGTACTGAATTTTACCCAAAATGATTTTATGTATCTGAATAACGGTTCACCGAATTTTACATTTACAAGAAATGATACTATGTCATTTCTGCTGGATGGCGGAGCTTTTTCAATAGCGGGAGCATGGGCAGATTACAATAACGACCGTTACCCGGATCTATTCATTGGCAATGCCGGAACACAAAATGATTTCCTGTATAAGAATAATGGCAACCTAACGTTTACGAAAACGACATTTAACGACGGTCGCTCGGCAATTGGCGGAAGCTGGGGAGATTACGATAATGATGGGAATCTTGACCTGATAGTAACAAATTATTCAAACGGGAAGAATAATCTTTATCACAATAGCGGGCCGCCGAATTATAACCTGGTCTCTGTTGATACCGGGATTGTTTCAAACGAGCCGGCGAATTCTGTTGGCAGCTGCTGGGGTGATTTTAATAATGACGGTTACCAGGATCTGTTTATAGCAAATGACGGCGCAAGCGCTTTTCTATATTTAAACAACGGCCCGCCAAATTATGGGTTCACTAAAGTTACTACCGGAAGCATTGTTACCGATGTTGCTAATTCTTTCGGATGCACATGCGGCGATTATGATAACGACGGCCAGCTGGATATGTTTGTTGCTACAAGACTGGCAGCGGGAAACCTGTTGTATCACAATAACGGAAACTCTAATAAATGGATAACATTGAAATGCGTAGGTACAGTGTCTAATAAATCCGCTATCGGAACTAAGGTAAGATTAAAAGCCAATATAAACGGCTCTCCTACATGGCAGACGCAGGAAGTTATGCCGCATACGGGCTACAACAGCCAGAACCTCTGGCTGCATTTTGGGTTGGGCGCAGCATCTATTATTGACTCGATAAAAGTTGAATGGATAAACGGCGCAACCAATGTATATACAAACGTTCCTGTAAACCAAAACGCTACGATAATTGAAAATGGCGCATTGCTTTCTGTGAACAACTACAATTCTGAAGCTCCTACCAATTTTTCATTGAGGCAGAATTTTCCGAACCCGTTTAATCCTTCTACTAAGATCAGGTTCGAAATCCCTAAACAGTCACAGGTAAAATTGAGCGTTTTCGATATTACAGGCAGGTTGATAGAAACTCTTATGGATGAACCTCTGGGAACGGGCAATTATGAATTGCAGTGGAACGGCCAGCGATTCTCAAGCGGCGTATATTTCTACAGGTTAATAGTAAGTTCAAATGAAGGAAAAACTTTCACCGAAACAAAAAAGATGTTGATGATAAAATAGCGTAGCTATTTTATCAGAAATCCCGATCTATCGGGATTGAAGAAGAACAACAAAGCAATTTTATAAGAAATCCCGACCTATCGGGAATAATGATAAAATAATCCGTTCGGACTGTCGATATGAGGGCGGCCGATATTGAAACATCATGTATTCGATTTCGGTTTGGCAGTCAGCGGCAAAAAGAAAAGCGGACCAAAAGTCCGCTTTTCTTTGTTATTATTTAAAACAATTTTCTATAATAATTTTTTCACCCTGCTAACAACATTATCAATAGTAAAACCAAATTCTTTCATTATTTCATCGCCGGGCGCGGACTCGCCGAACCTATTAATTCCGAGTATATCGCCCTGGTTGCCGGCATACTTTATCCACCCAACCGGCGAGGCTGCTTCAACAACTAACCTTTTCTTTATTGATGAAGGCAATACACTTTCTTTATATTCCTTAGACTGCTTCTCAAATAACTCCCATGATGGCATACTTACAACTCTTGCTTTAATATTTTCTGCGAGAAGTTTTTCCTGCGCTCCTAAAGCCAATTGTACTTCTGAACCGGTTGCGATAATTATTACATCCGGCGTTCCTTTTGAATCACTCAGAACATAAGCGCCTTTTTGCAGATTTGATGCTGAAGCATATTTGGTCTGGTCAAGAACCGGGACTTTCTGCCTGGTAAGCACAAGCGCTACCGGGCCATCTTTGTGCTCAAGAGCAGCTTTCCATGCGTATGATGTTTCGTTTGCGTCAGCCGGCCGGATAACGGTCATATTCGGTATTACTCTTAAAGCCAACAATTGCTCAATTGGCTGGTGTGTTGTGCCGTCCTCGCCAAGCCCGATGCTGTCATGAGTAAAAACATATATTGGCCTAATCTTCATTATCGCCGCAAGTCTTATAGCAGGCTTCATATAATCTGAAAAGATAAGAAAGGTAGCGCCGAAAGCTGTGATTCCTTTGGTTAAATTCATTCCGTTCAGCTCTGCGCCCATTGAGTGTTCCCTCACGCCAAAATGAAATACCCTGCCGGCATAATTTTCCGCCGAGAAATCTCCTCCATCATTAATAGTAGTATCATTTGAAGGGGATAGGTCAGCCGAGCCGCCGATGAAAGTCGGCATGAAAGGAGCTATCGCATTTATTACTTTGCTTGATGCTTTCCTTGTCTCTACTGCTTTATCTATCGAAGTAAATAAAGGCAGCGTCTTTTCCCAGTCAATGTTTATTTCACCTTTAACGGCAGACTCATACTCATTCGCTAATTCAGGGAAGGCAACCTTATATTTACTGTACAGTTCATCCCAGAATTTCTCCGCTTCCGCGCCTTTTCCCTGGGCACGTTGATAATAAATATTAACCTCATCCGGAACATAAAAATGTTTATTCGGGTCCCAGCCATAAAATTCTTTTGTAAGCCTTACTTCATCTTCTCCCAGCGGCGAACCATGTGCGCTTGCGCTGTCATGTTTATTCGGACTTCCGTACGCAATATGAGTTCTGACCTGGATCAAAGATGGCTTATCGGTTACCGCCTTCGCATTTAGTATTGCTTCATTTAATGCGTCTATATCATTTCCATCTTCGATTTTTTGAACGTGCCAGCCGTATGCTTCGAATTTTTTTTGCGTGTCGTCTGTAAATGTAATTTCGGTTTTGCCTTCTATTGATATGTGGTTATCATCATACAGATAGATAAGGTTGCCAAGCTTAAGATGTCCCGCAAATGAAGCTGACTCAGCCGAAATACCTTCCATCAGGTCGCCGTCGCTGCAAATACCGTATATGTTATAGTCAAATATCGGGAATCCCGGTTTATTGTACCGGGCTGCAAGAATGTTTTGAGCTACGGCCATTCCCACGCCGTTAGCGAATCCCTGCCCAAGCGGTCCTGTTGTGGTTTCAACACCCGGAGTCAATCCATACTCAGGATGGCCGGCAGTTATACTTCCAAGCTGCCTGAACTTCTCGATATCTTCAATCGAAATCTTATAACCTGTCAAATGCAGTATGCTATACAACAGCATACTGCCATGTCCGGCTGATAGAACAAACCTGTCGCGGTTAGCCCAATCGGGATTTGCAGGATTATATCTCATTATCTTTGACCACAAAACATGCGCTATTGGCGCGGTTCCCATTGGCATACCCGGGTGCCCGGAATTTGCTTTCTGTACCGCGTCCATCGAAAGCGTTCTTATTGTGTTAATGCAAAGCTGTTCTAATTCTTTTTCTTCTATCATTATTTTAGCAGAACTGTATATTTAGAATTTTTAATTGTGTTATAGTTTCAATCCAAGTTTAGCGAATTTTCGGGCCGTGGAATCGTAATCTGTATGATGTATCGCTTTTATTTCCATTGATTCAGCGGTTTCCACAAATAATAAACGGTCATCTATAAACACCGATTCATTTGGCTTGGTCTGAAATACATCGAGCGCCATTTTGTAGATATCTTTGTCGGGTTTTCTAAGATGCACATAACAGGAAGAAATGTAGGCATCAATAAATGAATCCAGTTTGTATTTCCGAATCCTGTAATCGTTCAGTTCCCGGCATTCGTTGCTTATTGCAATGACCTTTAAATTGTATTTGCTTTTCAAAGAGCGTGTCAGACTGATCATATCATTGAAAGGCTTTGACTGAGCGAACATGAATTCTTTGAACTGGCTGTGAGTGAAATTTCTCTTCCTGATAAAAATTACATTCTTCAGATATTCGCTTAAAGTTAGTTTTCCTTCTTCAAAAGTATCGAACATTAATCCGTGTCTTTCGTTCAATTCTTCTAAATCCAGTTTAAACTTCTTAGCGGCAAGCGCTCTTGAATTAACATCCCAGCCGTTTGTAAGCAGAACCCCGCCTATATCTGTAAATAAGACTTTTATTGTCAAATTAGCGCTGATTAGAAAATCGGATTAAAAATAAAATACAAAATACCAAATTTTCAATTCAGTTTAATGCCAAAAATTAATTAATTATTGATGCAAGGTTGTTTTTCCGGCGCTTTCTAAAACTTAGCCCCCAGCCCGAAAATAATTTGTCCGACAACGGGTTTCCCTAGGCGGAAAGCCCATTCGACTTTCCCTACCATTCCAAACGGCAAAATAGCGTTTAATCCAATACCCGTACCGTTCAGGAAATGTACGCTTTTAAACCGGTCGTCTTCATTCCATACTGTTCCTATATCATAAAACATAGTGAAATACATTCCGTACCTGTAAGCGAATTTGTGGATATACGGCAGGCTTCTGATAATGGGGATCTGGTCGCCTTTTATTTGATTCGGCTGAATAATTGGTACCCTGACCTCATTATACAAAGTCAGGTCATTATCTCCTTCAAATCCGTACCTTGCCCAACCCCTGACAAAATCATTTCCGTAACCGAGATACATGTGATTGTAAAATGGTATTAAAGAGCCGACCGCAACGCTTGTAAATAATCTTGTGGCGAAAGTTATGGCGTAGCTGTCGGTAAGATTGACGGGAAGGTAATTCCTTGTTTCTAAATTAAACCTTCCGAAATCAACTGTTCTGCTTAGTAAGCCATAGTGTTCATAATTTACATGCACCATATACCCATCAACAGAATAATCACGTGAATCACGCGAATCATAATTCAGTCCAAGCCCCATTAAAACGTATTTATCAACCCCGGTAGGGGATAGCGTCCTGTTATCGGCATACTGAGAAACCCTTAAAAAAGAATAGCCGCCTTCGGCGTATACAGAAAACTTACGCGCAAAATATTTGCCCACAGTGAGCTTGGCATTGTAATTCATGTAATCAAAATTAGTATCTCGCGCATATATAATTTCTTCTCCCGTGGTTCTCCCCAGCGCAAGCAGGCTTCGGTTCGCTTCTCTCTGGAACCCGCCGCTGACGGAAGCAAACATGTGGAGGTTCTTTCCGATCCATGGGATTGAATATGAGCCGCGCACAAAGGGATTATAACCCAGCCCAAAGTTCATTGAAACATTTTCATTTTGTCCCCTGAAATTCTGCCAGCGCACATTCATACCTATTGTGATCTTTCTTAGATCGCCGTCAGTAATGCTTGCCTGGGGTATAGGGTAAATGTACCATTTTTCTTTAACGTTAACATGAAGCTTTACTTTCTTGTCGCCGTCCTGTTCAGGCACAATTTCTTCGTCTGCAAAAAGGCCCAGGTTGTGAATACTCCTTTGGTCATCATCGCGCTGCTTTGAAGAATAAGTCTCGCCCTTTTTAAGCTTCATCTCACGCAGTATGATGCCGTCATCTGTTACGTTGTTGCCGTTTAATATTACGTCTGTGACGACCGGCTTCAATGAATCGAGATATGGATCATCGGCTTCAAGATTTTTAGAATTGTTCAGGGTGTCGCTCTTTGACGAATGGATCTGCTGTGAATGCACGGAATGTACACTAAGGTATGCCAGCAGTAAATAGCATAAAAATGAACTTGTTTTGATACTGCGATAGTTAATTGCGATCTTCATCATTGAATACAATAAATAGTTTTAACTAATAATTAGTATCAAACTTAGGCCCAACTTTTATGCTCCTTTCTAAATGTGATTATGTTCATGATCAATTTCAACAAGATATACTCATTTATTTTAATTTTCAATATCCGGCGGGCTATCGTCTTTTGGCTTCTTACTTTTCTCGTGTTTTTGCTCATCAGATACATTTCCGAACCTGTAAGTTAATGTTAAATATGCAACTCTGGAATCCCTTTTAAATGTCTGATTTTGAATATATCCGTCGCCTGCGGCATATTGCCTGTATTCCTGAGTATTAAACAGGTCGCTTACGCGCATACTCATTTCAAACTTCTTTTTTACAATTTCTCTTCTCAACGAAACATCAAATGTCTGGAACGGCTCATAATATCCGTCTACAGTTGGGTTCCGGCTTTGGTAATTATATGCCATTTGAAGGTCAAAGCCATACCATAGATTTACCGTGGTAAGAAACTTAGTAAACCACGAGCTTCCGCTGTTTGAAAGCTCTGATTGAATGTTATCGCCGACAATTTGAATGTTGTAGTAGCTGAAGCTCCCGGTAAAATTCAGCCATTTCGGCGTTTGAACGCTTGCAATCAATTCAAATCCATATGAATAAGCTTTCGAAAGATTTACCCAGGTTGTCATTGTTGTTACTGAATCAATAGCCGTCTTCAATCTGCTTATAAGGCCATGAGTTTCTCTGAAATATACCGACGATGTTATTACCGCTCCTGTTATATATTTTAAATAACTCAATTCATATGAATCAATGTATTCAGGCTTAAGCTGCGGATTTCCGGTCCTGAGATTATACGG
Source organism: uncultured Ignavibacteriales bacterium (assembly GCA_964568655.1). Lineage (GTDB taxonomy): Bacteria > Bacteroidota > Ignavibacteria > Tepidaquicellales > OLB5 > CAWFKW01. The sequence continues at coordinate 36,186 of CAZMRG010000016.1, forward strand.
ATCGGTATTCTCGCCAAAAGGATTAAGAAAGCCGGGGCGCGGACGGTTAAGGCGCCTGCTATAACTTAGGTCAAATTCATTTTCTTTATTTAGTTTTTCGCTTATGCTTGCGCTCGGAAAGAAATCAATATAGGAGCTTGAAAAATTCTGGCTTGAGTTTGATAGTTCTCCCTTGTCGTTTGTCATCTCTGTTCTTACACCTGCCTGGAATTCGAAATTACCAAATTTATTTGAATATGTCGCGTACAGCGCATTAATAATTTCAGTATATTTAAATCTGTTATTCAGGCCGTAATCGGTAACCCATGTATTTGAAATCGTGTCAACATGCTCGGAGTTAAAAGTATTATCAAATAATTTGTAAGTCGATTTAAACCCGGTTTGCACTTTTGAATCTTTACATAACGGATGGGAGTAATCTGCCTGCAGATTTGCCGTATTCCTTTTTTCAACCTGGTCCGTCGAGATCTGCCCGTCAGGTATAGTTGAAGGGAGGTAATTTATAATTGTGTATGTATTATCAACGTCTATAGGCGTATCCTCATAAGAACGCACATAAGATGCTTCCATTGAAAAAGTATGGTCGGGTTGTTTGAACCTAGCGTTGTAATCAAGCGCCGCATCAAAATTGTAGCCGTTTTCCGCGCTTGAGCTATGTGTATACGAAAGCATTGATAGCGTATTTGATGCATCGTAAAAACTGTTTGTAGTTTCATACGGCCTGTTTCGTTTCCTGTAGCTGAGGGTTGATGTGAGCCCTAATGTTTGCTTGTCGGTTAATTTATAATCAAAACCGGCTTTGCCCAGATTTGACATATTATTAAAATAACCTGACGATGACTGGTCAAGCGATGAGTTAACGTTATTCACGCTGTTTAGCGTTAAACCGGTTCCAGTTATCCCGAAATAAACTTTTTGGAAACTATAATTAGCGTACACATTTATTCGGTTCTTTTTGACGCTTAGATTTACAGCTCCATTATATTTATCTTTGGTTCCGGTACTTAACATTACCGAGCCATTGTATCCTACCTCCGAGTTCTTTTTTAATACAATGTTAATTATCCCCGATTCACCCTCCGCCTCATACTTTGCAGAAGGATTTGTAATGAGTTCTATACTTTGAACAGAGCTTGCAGGAATGCCATCTAGAACTGTCGCAACGCTGTTATAAACAGGCCTTCCGTCTATCATAATTCTAACATTCTGGCTGCCTTTTAGGCTTACGTTGCCGTCATTATCCACTGAAACGGACGGAACATTTTTTAGAATGTCTGTTGCGGAACCGTTGCTTGAAACAATGGATTTTTCAACATTGAATATTTTCTTGTCCGCTGTTAGTTCAATTACATTTTTATTGGCGGTCACATCTATTTCATCGGTGGTTGTGGTAGCCTGTTTTATACGGATTGTATCCAGCGTTACGTCAGGATTTTTTGGACTTACAATTATTCCGTCAACCGCCGCCATGCTGTATCCAACTTCATTTATTTCGATCTTGTATTTCCCAAACGGAACCTCAACAGAAAACATTCCTTTGCTGTTGGTTTCAGTTCCCTTTATTTTTAAAGTATCTTTTGCTTCAAATATCGTAATCGCTGAACCTTCCATGGGGAGGTTGCTGCTTTTATCTATCACGATGCCCGAAATTGTGCCTTTGCCTCCTGTTGGCTTTGGCTTATTCTGGTCATCCTGTGCAACAGAAATGCCTCCAATCGTATAGAAAACTATGAAAGCCAGTATTGTCTTGTAAATTATCGTCAAATTTTGGAGATTTTGATTTGGTTTAATATCAAGATACTGAATACAGCTTTATGTTGCTGTAAATTTATGTAACCCGAATTTACTTTAAAAACGGCATTTTTCATAGATTTTCATGTAAAAAAAAGTCCTAAAAACATGTTTTAGGACTAAGAGGCGTTTAGGCTTTG
>CAZMRG010000017.1:0-7024 GCA_964568655.1 uncultured Ignavibacteriales bacterium
CAGTTTAAAGTTTTCAGATCAATATAAAATATTCCGGGTTTTTCAAATACGGGATAGTGATTTGTAAAAGAATATGTATCCGGTTCTTATTGGAGGAGAAAAGACTTATAAGAAAGGACGCATATCATGAATTCAAGAAACAGGAAACACGCAGGCAGCATTGCAATTCTTTCGCTGGTATTCGCATCGCTTCTGTTATTTTTTTCCGGCTGCGATGAAGGCGGCGGGATAACGGTTCCGAGCGGGGCTACAAATCTTTCGGTCAGCGCAAAGAACACAAACATTAACAACGCAGGAAACGTGCTGGTAATTTCGGAATCTAAGGCGCTTATCAACAACGTTAAGCTGGAAGTGGACGGGAGCCCCGGAAAGAATGAACAGATCCCGGTGAACGCATTTGTAATTGATTTCAGCTTGGACGGAAGCCTGAAACAAATGACATCCGGTTTTATTATCAGGGATAATTATGATAATATTAAGTTCGAGCTGCATAAACCCGATGTTAACGAAACGCCGCAGGACCCTGAGTTTAAGACGGGAACTACGGATAATCAAAGATTCTCGTTCATTGTAAAAGGGACCTATAACGGAAGCGCCTTCGTATATAAGTCAAAAGCAGATGCAAGCATTGTTATAAGCTTTAGCGCTGCCCAGAACATTAACTTAGCCGATATGAATATAACGGTTTTGTTTAATGTACCCGATTGGTTCAGGAACGGATCGGCAATTATGGATCCGTCTGACCCGCAGAATGAGAGTTTAATTGATACAAACATTAAGAATTCATTTAAACAGGCATTCAAAGACGACGATAAAAACGGAATTCCTGATAATTAGCAAGTAATAATTAAAGAGTACCCATCCTCATATCCAAATTCCCGGGCGCAGCAGATTTTTTGCTGCGCTTTTTTTATCCTCTTAATGCGATGCAATCTTGCTCTGCGGTTTCGACCAAATCTTTCGCAATTTTTAACTATTGTTTTTTATGCGGTTAAGTCATTTGCGCGTGTTGATTTATTTTTTAAACGCTAACGTAATACAGTGATGAGGCGATTGCGGTATAAAGAAAATTGTTCTAACTTGGTTTATGTTTTTCGGCAGACATATCAGGCCCTTTGACCTCCGGAAAAAATCGATTTCAATTTTAATAGTAAGAAGCCAGAAAGGACAAATAATGAAATTCACATACAGGAAACGATTCAGTAACGTTTCTTTATTAACTCTTAGTTTCACAATGCTTTTATTCCTCATTTCGGGATGCGATGAAGGCGGCGGCATAACCGTACCGAGCGGAGTAACTTCACTCTCCGTTAGCGCTAAAAATACGAATATAAATAACCCAGGCAGTTCCCTTGTTATTACAGAAGCAAAGGCGCTCATCAGCAACATGAAGCTTGAAAACGGGGGCGGGAATAACGAGCAGATACCCGTAAACCCGTTTGTAGTAAATTTTAACATGGATGGCAGCCTTCAGGAAATGACTTCGGGTTACATTATCAGAGATAACTACGTTAACATAAAGTTTGAGCTTCATAAGCCTGTTGCGAATGAAACAGTTCCCGATACCGCATTTAATACCGGGCCCCTTGATAACCAAAGATTTACATTTATTATCAAAGGAACATATAACGGAAACAGTTTCGTTTATAAGTCGCTGGCAGATGCTAATATAATTATAAGCTTTAGCGCTGCACAAAATATTAACTTAGCTAACATGAACATCACTATGCTGTTCAATATTCCGGACTGGTTCAAAAACGGGGCGGCAATTATGAATCCATCGGATCCGCAGAACGCAGCCCTGATAGATGCAAATATTAAGAATTCTTTTAAGCAGGCATTCATGGATAACAATAAAGACGGCAATCCCGATAATTAAAAACTAGATTATGGGTTGACTTCAAAGTAAATTTTTTATTTTCACAGGCGCAGCAGATTTTTTTTGCTGCGCTTTTTTATGGCGTATAAAGTTTTTTGCTTTTTTACCTGCCCCGGCTATTATTAAATTGCGCCAATGGCTGAGGTTAAAATCGATAAAATAATCCGAACGCGCAGAAGAACCGTTGCGCTGGTTGTGATGCCTGACGCAAGTATTGTGATCAGAGCCCCGCACGGAGTTTCGTTAGATTACATTCAGAATTTCGTGAACCAGAAAAGCGGCTGGATAGAGAAGAAACAAAAATTCATCGCTGAAATTGTCCGGAAGCGCGATCCGAAGAAATTTACCGACGGTGAAAAATTTTATTTGGCCGGAGAAAAATTATCGCTGAAAATCCAGCCGGGCGCCAAGCCTAAGGTTTGGTCAGAAGGCGGCAGTTTGAATATTACGGAAGCATGTATTGCAAATCCCTTAAAGTATCTTTCCACATGGTACAGGGTGCAGGCGAAAAATATTATCCCCGGACGCGTGCAGATGTTTGCTGTAAAATGGGGGTTTAAATTTAAGTCGATTCAAATTAATGGCGCGAAATCCCGCTGGGGTTCCTGCGGGCATAAAAATTCGCTGAATTTCAGCTGGCGGCTGGTTATGGCGCCAATAGAAATAATCGACTATGTAATAGTGCACGAGCTTGTTCATACCGAAATAAAAAATCACTCTCCAAAATTCTATTCAAGACTTGAAGAAGTAATGCCCGATTACAATTCCAGGGAAAAATGGTTTAAACAAAATATAGGTTTTGCAGAACTCTGATTATTAATACTTTAGCCCCGGAAAAAACAGGCATATTAAACGGATTTCATGTTTCGGCGGAATGTCATTTAACCGGCACACTTTGAACAATTAATTATTATCGCTAAATTTGCGGATTGCAAAACCGTCCGTCCCCGTGAAGGTATGACGGTTTTTAATTTATATTAGTAGGGAGAAGCGATGAAATTCTTTTTTAAATGCGGTGTATTATCCCTTATACTTTTTTTGGCCGTAAAATTTTCAAATTCTCAGGAAACTATGATTCAAAACAAAGAGATGCAGTCCCAGATAGATGCCGATAAAGCATTTGATATGCTAAAGCAGGGAAATAAAAGATTTGTTGCAGGAAATCCGCTGAACCTCGATTACAAAGCACAGATCAAACAGGCGGCCTCCGGGCAGTATCCGTTTGCCGTTATATTAAGCTGCATGGATTCACGCGTGCCTACCGAAATGATCTTTGACCAGGGCATGGGAGATATTTTTGTGATCAGGGTCGGCGGGAACGTAGTTGATGATGACGTTCTTGGAAGCCTTGAATTTGCCTGCAAAGTTGCGGGAGCCAAGCTGATTGTTGTGATGGGGCACACTAACTGCGGCGCCATCCAGGGAGCTTGCGACGACGTTAAGCTCGGGAGTCTAACGCAGCTCATCGCGAAGATAAAGCCATCTGTTGATAAGACCGAAGCAACAGGAGAGCGTAACTCGAAGAACAAAGATTTTGTAAATGATGTCTCGGAGCAGAATGTGAACGACCAGGTTGATTACATCAGACGTCCCGGGACAATATTAGGCGATATGATAAGCAAAGGCGAGATTGGCCTTGTTGGCGCAATGTACGATATCGAAACAGGAAAAGTGCAGTTCTACGTTCAATGATCAGATTAAATCTGTCTCATTCAAACTTCCGGTTCATACTGTTCAAATAAAACATTTCATAATCTTTAAACAGGAGTTGTAAATGAAATCAGTTTTCCGAAACGCTTTCCTATTCTTCATTTTACTTTTTTGCATTAGTAACGCTTTTTCTCAGGATGCTATAACTCAAACCAAAGAGAGCCAGGCAAAGATGGACCCGGTAAAAGCGCTGGACATGCTTATACAGGGGAACCAGAGATTCGTAGACGGAACAGAGTTAAAACGTGATTATAAAGACCAGGTTAAGCAAACATCTTCAGGGCAATATCCTTATGCTGTAATACTAAGTTGCATGGATTCACGCGTTCCCCCTGAGACTGTTTTCGATCAGGGAATCGGCGATATTTTTGTGATCAGAGTAGCGGGAAATGTTGTTGACGAGGATGCTTTGGGAAGTTTGGAATATGCGTGCAAGGTCGTGGGAGTTAAATTAATTGTAGTTCTGGGTCATACAAGCTGCGGCGCGGTTAAAGGCGCTTGCGATGATGTGAAAATGGGAAACCTCACGCAGCTTGTGGCAAAAATAAAACCCGCTGTGGATAGAACCCAAACAACCGGCGATCGCAGTTCAAAGAATCATGAATTTGTTGATGAAGCGGCGGACCATAACGTAAGCGACCAGATAGATAAAATTAAGCAGGCAAGTACGATACTTAGCGATATGATAAGTAAAAACCAAATCGGGATAGTGGGCGGCATGTATGACGTTGAGACAGGCAAAGTGAACTTCGATGTTCATTAGTTTTTGAATAACATATGAAAAGGTCGGTTCTTGTTTTTGCGGTTTTACTTATTCTATCCGGACAAGCGGGAGCTCAGTTCAAATTAAAGCTGAATGATTCAAATAGCCGGCTTAAAGATTCTGTTGGAACCGTATCCGGTTCATCTAATATTTCAAAAACTGCCGGTTTGCCTTCTTATATTGTTGCCGGTATTATATTCTTTTTTATAAACCCGGAGCTTGTTTTTGAGAATAAAAAAGTTTACTTCGGTTTAACAAAAGAAGTTTCGGCAGGGCTTTATCCATTCGGCAGGTTTGCTTTTGAGTACACGCACGTATTCCGGAACTTTGGCAGTAATCAATTCAGGTTTTCATATAACTATGATTTCTTTATTGAAACGGATAAATTTTTCGCGTATATGCTTAGCGCAGGCGTGGGATATTTTACCGATAATCAGAACAATGGATTTTTTCCCCAGGCATCGGTCGGAATGGTTATTCCTGTGCCGATCGGTATCGCTACCGGGGTCTATCCTTATTTTAAAGCAAGACACACGTTTGTAAAAGGGCAGGGGAATTCAAATATTACCGATTTTTCATTTGGTATTGGGCTGATGTTATATTATTGACATTTTCTTGTATGGTACATTAATTTCCCGTCTCCGCTATCCTGCGTAAAGAATAAATAAGCCTCTCCGCCGTCATTTAACTTAAACATTTTCCGGATCTCAACCGTTGATAGCGAAAAATTTCTTTTGGAGATATTTGCATTCTGAATCCCGTTATCTTTTATATATTTTTTGACATTAGATTTACTGAACGCTATTTTTGAAATAATTTCAAATTTTCTCCCGAAGAAGTCTTTGATTAACCTGTCGCCCAGCATATATAAGCTATTTTTACCGATTAAACTTACATTATTTTCCGCGGCATATCTTGCCGCAAGTCCTGATTTTATAAGCCCGCCCGCCGGTTCATAAAAATATTTACCTGAATTAGAATAATCGGCTTCGGTTTGTTCATGCAATTTACCCGAAAATTCAGTTTCATTTCCGTTCAATGAAATATCGACGGCAGTAACTCCCGCAATTCCCGAAAACGATTTATTCAGAACAGCCAAAATTTCTTTAACTTCATTATCCAAAGAAACCACATAAACGCGTTCAGTTTCAGGCAGGGTTTTTGCTAAATATGTCAGATCAATTAACGGCGATAATTTCAGAAGAATGCAATCGCAAAGCTTAAACAGATCGATTTTCATTTTCAAAACAGAAGGTTCTGAGTCGTGCAGAGTAACAGATTTCTTCTTCCCCGCAGCCGCTCTCCTGTCAGAGTCGATATATACAAGGTCAAATTTACTTTGATCTTTCAATGATTTATCAATGAACCTATAAGCATCATCGTCAGTTCGTTCTATATTTGTAATCCCTAGCCTGTCGAAATTATATCGCGCAATTTCATTCAGTTTAGAGTCATTATCAATTGAGAGTACTTTCTTAAACGATTTTGAAAATGCCGAGTCGTCTACCCCTAGTCCGCCGGTAAGGTCAAGCAGCCGGCAGCCGCCGAACCGGTGCGCTTTAAATTCTGCAAGTTGCGCTGAGCTTGCCTGCTCAAGGCTCTTGCTTGTATACTGGCAAAAACCAGAGGCAAAATCCGGGAGCTTTGCCTTCGCCTTAGAGTTTAGCTTAATTTGTTCAGCCAGAAATGCCGAATATTTTCCATATTCCTTCTTCAATTTTTCAGCAAGTCTAACGCCGTTAAGCCCTTCATGAGACTTCAGAAACGATTCTAAATCAAAATTTTCGGGGAGTAGTGATTCTTTCAATTTGTCAGCCGGATTAATTTAATTCAAAACTACTTTGTTAATTAAGTAAATGCAATTCTACTCAAAGGCGTACAGGTTGCGGACGTAAACCCGGGGGAAATAAATGTTGGCTGTTATGAATTTAAAATTTGCGTTACCTTTGAAGATCAAAATATACAAGTATAGCCATGAAAATTTTTTATGCCATTATTATTGCGCTTTTGATGATTCTGACCGTAAAACAGTCATTTTCGCAGGAGGATAAAGATTTAAAAAAATATTTTGATGAATATGGATACAGGGGCTCGATTGTCGTTTACGACATGAATGCAGACAGGTATATTTATTTCGATTCTGCAAGGTGCAATACGCGATTCACACCGGCTTCGACCTTTAAGATTCCAAACTCCATAATAGGTTTGGAAACAGGAGTAATTGCTGATGAGAATTTTGTGATTCCATGGGATGGCGTCAAAAGATGGAATGAAGACTGGAACAGGGACCTTGATATGAAGACAGCCATAAAAGTATCAGCCGTTCCCTATTACCAGGAGCTTGCAAGAAGAGTGGGCAACATAAGAATGGCTGAACTTGTAGGTAAACTAAATTACGGCAACAAGGATATTTCGCCAATTGATAGTTTTTGGCTGAACGGGTCAATGAGAATTTCGCAATTTGAACAAATTGATTTTTTGAAAAGGTTATATAAAAACGAACTGCCTGTCTCCCAACGCTCCATGGATATTACAAAACAGATAATATTAAACGAAGATACGCTGGGCTATAAGCTTAGGGCAAAGACCGGGTGGGGCGACCAGGACAATAAAAATATCGGCTGGTGGGTTGGCTGGGTAGAAACAACCGTTGACGTGTATTTCTTTGCGAC
>CAZMRG010000017.1:7124-38081 GCA_964568655.1 uncultured Ignavibacteriales bacterium
GATATTTATGAAGACGCGCCGCATGCACATGATTTTATGGGGATGCTCTGCAATGATTGGGAATCGGAAGCGTTTAAAGCCGAAAAGAGGGGCGTTCGCGTTGTGGTTTTAAGAACGTCGTTTGTTATTGCAAAGGATTCTAATGCTGCAAAAAAGTTTGCGATGCCGTTTAGATTTTTTCTAGGCGGGCCAATCGGCGGCGGCAAACAATTTATGTCATGGATCCATATTGATGACGTTGTAGGTATTTACTTATTTGCGTTGGATAACCCCGCTGTTAAAGGAGCGGTGAATGCAACTTCTCCGAATCCTGAGACCATGAAAGATTTTTGCAAAATTATGGCCGGTAAACTGCACAGGCCCTCGCTGTTCCCTGTTCCGGGATTTGCCGTTAAGATAATTGCAGGAGAAATGGCGCAGGTGGTTTTATCGGGCAGAAAGGCTCTTCCGAAGAAAATTATCGAGCTTGGTTATAAATTTAAATTTGAACGTGCTGCCGATGCCTGGAAAGAAGCCTTTGAATGAAAGCATTCCAAAATTGTTGATTTATTGAATAAATACAACATTATTTATACGTTCCTTTACATATTTACTTGTATATCACGAATTATCTGGCTATTTTTTTTCGTTAATCATCTATACAATATCCGGATTTAAAAAATCACAGGAGGTATTATGAAATTTTATATTATACTCCTTCTATTAATTTCAGCGTGCTTACCGCTTTCAGAAACTTACGCTCAAACAGACGTGTGCGAACAATTTGCCGATACAACGTTTCCGCCTTCAGGCTGGACCTTACTGTTTTCAGGTACGCAGTATTGGCATAGAGTCAGTATTAGCGGTTTTAATAATGGATCCGGTTCCGCAAGATATGATATGTATTCCGCTCCTGCCGGCGTAGACCAATCGTTTATTTCGCCGATTTTTCAGCAACCCACTAACTCAAGTGATTCATTGATAATGGACATGTCTTATGCTCCTTATCCGTCGAATCCTCCATACGACCAGGATTCGCTGATTATCATGGCGTCAACTAGCGGTGGGAGCTCATATATTTCTGTCAGCAGATTGGGGCCCGCTGAAATGAAATCGTGTATAAATTGTAGTCAAACAGAGTGGACCAAGAAGACATTTTGGCTTCCAACAGGAACCAATAGGATCCAGCTTCTGGGCAGAAGCCAGTTTGGGAATGATTTGTATTTAGACAGCATATGCATTCTTACAGCAGCGCTTGGCATTGTGAATATTAATTCAGTTGCATACGGGTATTCGCTGGAGCAAAATTATCCAAATCCGTTTAATCCTTCGACCAATATTAAATTCTCAATCCCGAAATCCGGGTTTGTTAAGCTTATTGTAACAGACGTCCTTGGAAGAAAAATTTCGGAGCTTGTAAATGAGTTTAAACAGGCAGGTTCATATAACGTTGATTTTGAGGGGAATGAGCTTTCAAGCGGAATTTATTTTTATACAATTGAGTCAGGCGGATTTACACAAACAAAAAAAATGTTGATGATAAAATAGCAAAAGCTATTTTGTCTAAAATCCCGCTATATCGGGACTGATGATAAAATAGGAGAATACTTAAGCGGCGTCAATAATCATTATCCGGCCCGTAATCGTTGTTGTCATTATTATCGTCGTTATTATCCCCTTTTTTCTTTTTGTTTTGTATACGTTTATATTTTATGTCGCCGATTTTTAAAGTGAACGTAAGAAATGCCACTCTGGAATCTCTTTTCCTGTAATTGGTCTGAGTAAAACCGTTGCCGGAAGTAAAAACAGAAAATTGCTGCGTGTTAAATAGATCGCTCACCCTGAAAGCGATAGTCGCCCGCCCTTTGAGAAAATCTTTTTTGAAAGCGATATCCGAGGTTTGAACAGGCTGGCTGCTTCCCTGGGCGGTAACATATTCACCCTGGTAATTATACCTGTACTGCATATTTATTCCCCACCAAAGCTTTATGGTTGCCGAAAGCTTTCCGTTCCATGAATAGTTTGTATTATTAACTTCGCCTACGCTCAAGGTCCCGTTTAATACCGAGCGGAAATAGCTGGCGCTTCCATTGATGCTAAGCCAGGGGGTGATATCTGACAGGCCTATGAGTTCCACCCCGTAGGATTTTGAAGATGCCAGGTTTTCGAATGTTGTAACAGTCACCCCGCTATCCGTAAGGATCCGCGAACGGACAATATTATCATGGATCTGTTTATAAAAGAAGGTCGCTTCGATAGTTGTCGTACTGAAATATCTGAGGTAATTGAATTCGTATAAGTCGGCATATTCCGGTTTTATATTCGGGTTGCCCACGCTTATATTCAGCGGGTCGCTTACATTTACAAACGGGTTTAGCGTACTCAAACGCGGCCGATTGATCTTCCTGCTGTAATTAGCCTGCAGCTCGTCGGCAAGATCAATTTTTTGAGCTAGGTTAACGTTCGGAAAGAAATCAATATATTTATTTTTAAAAGTCTGGCCGCTGGTGATAAGGTCTCCTTCCGCAACTGTGCCTTCTGATCTCAGCCCGAATTGATATCCGAAATCTTTGATCTTGCTTGAAAACAGGGCGTACGCTGCATAGATCTGCTCGCTGTATTTAAAATGATTGCTTAAATCGGAATTAAATGCCCATGTATTCAAAGTAGTGTCAAAATAATTATTCACATAATTATTATCTGTCGAACGGAAAATACTTCTTACGCCCGTCTCAAGTTTTGTATCAGGACCATGCGGACGGGAAGAATTATCATTGCTTCCCCTGTCCCGGTCGCCCCTGTCTCTGTTGCCGCGCCTGTCCTGGTTATCGCCTTTATCACTGTTATCGCCCTTAAGCCAGTTTCCTTTTCCTTTGTTGCGTTTGCCTGAACCCCCGAAAGGCTGCACATAGTCTAACTGAACGTTGAAATAGTTTAACAGACTATTTGTAGTAGTGTTTTGCAGGTTTGCGAAATCACTGAACGGAACTCCGTCGGGATAATATTGCCGGAGAAATATATCAGACGCGTTATCATCTTTTGATCTTGAATACGAGATCTCTCCGGTTAGTGTTTGCTGTGGAGATTTAAATGTTCCGTTGTAATTCAACGAGATATCCATGCCATAACCGTTGCCGGTAGAGTTACTTTTGTTTATGGAATAGTCTGTCAGCGTTTGGACGGCGTCCAGGTCATTATCCAGCGTATAGCTGTTATTAGTTCTTTTTCTTAGATTGAATGTTCCACTGAGGCTCAATGTGTTTTTAGGATTGATATTATAATCAAGTCCCAGTTTTGCAAACTGGCTTTGATTCCGGTTAGCCGAGTTTGTTGTCTGGTCAAGAAAGCTGTTATTAAACAGGTCGTCGCGGGAGCTTGTTCCGTTCATACCAAAGTTAAAGAGCCTGAAGTTATAGTTTGCGTAAGCGTTGATCACATCATTTTTCAGCGTGAGGCCAACAGAGCCGTTGTATTTATCTTTTGTGCCTGTGCCAAGCGAGAAGTTGCCGCTCTTGCCGAATGCTCCGGTATTCTTCTTCAGTATAATATTTATGATCCCAGAACTGCTTTCCGCTTCGTATTTAGCCGAGGGATTTGTTATCAGCTCAATACTTTCAATCAGGTTGGCAGGTATCTGCTCCAGTATTTGCGATTCATTATCGCCGTTAAGTCCGGATGGCTTGCCGTCTACCAATATCTTTACATCCGCGCTTCCTCTCAGGCTCACATTGCCGTCAACGTCGACTGAAACCGAGGGCACGTTTTTAAGAACGTCGGTTGCATCGCCGCCGTTATCAATAACGTCCTGGCCGACATGAAAAACTTTTTTATCGGGCAGAATTTCAAGGCTGCTCCTCTGGCTTGTCACTTCAATTTCTTCAGTCTCCGTGGTCCCCTGCGAGAGCTTAATAGTGTCTAAAACTATGTCGGGTTTTTTTGGAAGAATAGCCACCCTGTTAACAGTTGATACAGAATATCCTACGAAATTGACTTCAACTTTATAAATGCCGTATGGAATTTCGAACGAGAACTTTCCCTGTTTATCGGTCTCAGCGCCTTTCACTTTTGTTGAATCGCGCATTTTATAAACGCCTATAACGGCGCCTTCAAGCGGCTGGTTGTTGTCCGCGTCAAATACTACCCCTGACAGCGTGCCGTTGCCCTCGGGGATACTGAAGTTCCTGCGCCGGTTGTTATCATCCTGCGAAGCCGCTCTTTTTACAGGGGCGAGTATCGAAATTATTATTAAAGATATGTAAGCATATCTTTTTAAAGAAACCATCTTATTTAAAAAACCTGTCATTGTTTTGTAATACCTGCATAAAAATAACCTTTAGAGATGCGGCTTGCTGTAAAAAAATGTTACGAAATGTAATCTGAAAACGGGGTTTTTCACCGTCAGGAATGTTTAAAATGGCAGGTTATTCAGATCGGCATTTCCTCCTGAGAGTATTATACCGGTTTTTTTGTTTTTGAGTTTTCGCGAAATTTTCAGAGCTGCTGCAAGCGATACCGCGCCCGACGGCTCAACTATGATCTTCATTCGTTCCCATACAAGGCGCATCGAGTCAATTATTTCTTTTTCGCTTACGCGGATAATATCATGCACGTATTTTTGAATTATAGGAAATGTAATATCTCCAAGGGAGGTTCTGAGTCCGTCAGCGATTGTATCAGGATTTTTTTGAATGATTATTTTACCTGACTTGATACTCCGGTATGCATCATCGGCATTAGATGGTTCTCCTGCAATTATTTTTGTAACAGGCGAGAAACAATTAAAGCCCAGCGCTATTCCGCTTAGCAGTCCGCCGCCGCCAACGGGAGCAAACACGAAATCGAGTTTGTTTATTTCGTTAATAAATTCAATTGCGCATGACGAATGTCCGCGTATTACATTTATATCGTTTGAAGGATGGATAAAAGCGGCGCCGGTGCGTTTGATAACCTCGCGGCATTTTTCCTCACGGTCGCCGGGTTTATTTCCCGAATAAATTATTTTTGCTCCGTATCCAATGACCGCATCTCTTTTTGAGGGTATTACATTTTGCGGCATTACAATTTGGGCTTTTATTCCGCGGCATTTTGCGGCGTAAGCCAGCGCCTGCGCAAAGTTACCTGATGAATGAGTGACAACCCCGCGTTTAAGCTCGCCGCGGCTCAGCGCTAAAACGGCGTTTATCGCCCCGCGGATCTTGAATGAGCCCGTCTTTTGAAAATTTTCGCATTTGAAATAAAGCAACGTTCCCGATAACTTATTTATCGCTGTTGAAGTTAAAACCGGCGTTTTATTTGTGTAGCGCGAAATCTTTGAATTTATCGAGGCCAGTTTCCGGGAATTATCTTGTTTGCTTTTTGTATCTAACTCGGTAAATTTCTTCATATTCAAATATAGTAAAATCAGGTCATGCTAACTATATTTAATTTCATATACTTAAAAAACTATTTGTTTTTCGATTTCTGCCTAAAACTTAATTTGATATACCATACAATCGGTATTTACAAATTGTTTCATTGTTTATCCGCTATTTTTTAAATATAATTAACCCGCTAACGATTGATTTAAATACTTTTTTCAAACTAACAAAATTCGGAGAAAATTAAATGAAAACACAAAAATTACTGTGCTCATTGTTTGCTTTTTTCCTGCTGTTTATGGCTTATAGCGTAAATGCACAGGATAATAAGACAATCGATATCCGTTCGCAAGACACAAAGCATATGTATCCGCCCAGCTATGATATTATATACACAACTGGAGATAGCTGCCTTGGAGCCGGCCATGAACAACATGACGGCAATACGCACGCTAACGGATACGGAATACTTTCTGATTCCGCTAAGATTGTGCAAAAGATGAGGCCTGCTGCCTATCCATGGCAATACACAAAAATATGCGTTGGATTCACATCTGTCTCTGGAGCTCCCGCCAGTTTCAATTACAATATTATTATGTATGATTCAACCGGAACAGGCCCGGGAACAAATTTATTATATTTCTCGCCAACACAAACAATAACAACCCCGCCGGCATATCCATTGTACCAGTGGTATTCATCAACGGTGACATTGCCTGTGATAACCAGCGGCGCGGTTTATATTGGCGTTCAGTATGATGATAATCCGAATGTATTGGTATATGTATCAGCCGATGAAAATGCGGGAACAACTTTGTGGCCGGGTTACTATTCCACTGCCTTAGCTCCTCCGCCTGTATGGACAACTTTACAGACTGCTTTTGCCAGCTATAAAGCCCTTGGAGTCAGAGCCGAAGGACACGTGATTAGTTCGAACGTTAGAAATTTCGCATTAAATGTGCCCAATCCCGGAGTGAACACTAATTATGTACAAATACCGTATGCTGCTTCTATGGCGGGAATTAGCAATGTAACAATAGAGTGTTGGGTAAAGTTTGCAAGTCTTACAGCTGAACTGACAGCCTATAACAAAGGCGGCGCTTCTTTTGATTACCAGCTTGGCTTTTTGCCGACAACAGGCAGTCCTTTTTTCAGGGCACAAGGGGTGATTATTCAGGCGACTTCTATAACATTAAACACAGGTACCTGGTACCATGTTGCTGTAACGGCAGACGGGAATAATGTAAATTTCTACGTTAATGGCGGCGCCCAAACATTTAACACTACGTTATCATCGCCTCTTGGCACATCAACAAACGAAATGCGTATTGGAAGAGGTAATTCCGATCCATATGCCGGAGACATTGAAGAACTTAGAGTATGGAATGTTATAAGGACCCGTGCTCAGGTCGATTCGAATAAATGCTTTAAATATCCATCACAATTTTCATCAACTGCCGGATTAAAAGGATTATGGCATTTAGACAGTACTTATGTGGATTCAATAAATGGCTGGAACGGCACACTACAGGGTTCGTTAAGCTTTGATACAATATCATTCCCGATACCGGGCGCAAACTGTAATCTTTTATCGGTTCAGTCTGTTTCAAATCTTGTTCCCAAAATGTATAGCCTTGAACAGAATTATCCGAATCCGTTTAATCCTACCACGGTTATCAAATTCAGTATTACAAAAGGCGAGTTTGTAGAAATGAAACTTTACGATATTTTAGGAAATGAAGTGAAGACTCTTGTTAAGAGCCCGTTTCAGGCAGGGACATATTCTGTCGGCTTTGACGCTTCAAATCTTGCAAGCGGGGTTTATTTCTATAAGATAGTTGCCGGTGATTTTACGCAAACCAAGAAAATGTTATTGATAAAGTAACGCTATAGTTATATTTATATTTTAAAAAGCCCCGTAGAAATACGGGGCTTTTTATTTGCAAAGAAATAGACCGGGTAAAAATCCGGTCATTTTAACTATATTTAATTTTATATGTTTAAAAACCTCTTTTTTTCGTTTTTCCCGTATAAATTTAATTTGGTATACCATAAAAGCGGTATTTACAAATTGTTTCATTGTTTATGTGTATTTTTTTAAATATTATTAACCGGTTAACGATTGATTTAAATACTTTTTTCAAACTAACAAAATTCGGAGAAAATTAAATGAAAACACAAAAATTACTGTGCTCATTGTTTGCTTTTTTCCTGCTGTTTATGGCTTATAGCGTAAATGCACAGGATAATAAGACAATCGATATCCGTTCGCAAGACACAAAGCATATGTATCCGCCCAGCTATGATATTATATACACAACTGGAGATAGCTGCCTTGGAGCCGGCCATGAACAACATGACGGCAATACGCACGCTAACGGATACGGAATACTTTCTGATTCCGCTAAGATTGTGCAAAAGATGAGGCCTGCTGCCTATCCATGGCAATACACAAAAATATGCGTTGGATTCACATCTGTCTCTGGAGCTCCCGCCAGTTTCAATTACAATATTATTATGTATGATTCAACCGGAACAGGCCCGGGAACAAATTTATTATATTTCTCGCCAACACAAACAATAACAACCCCGCCGGCATATCCATTGTACCAGTGGTATTCATCAACGGTGACATTGCCTGTGATAACCAGCGGCGCGGTTTATATTGGCGTTCAGTATGATGATAATCCGAATGTATTGGTATATGTATCAGCCGATGAAAATGCGGGAACAACTTTGTGGCCGGGTTACTATTCCACTGCCTTAGCTCCTCCGCCTGTATGGACAACTTTACAGACTGCTTTTGCCAGCTATAAAGCGCTTGGACTCAGAGCTGAAGGACATGTTCTATCTACCGGCCCGAATCAACCTCACCAGTGGTGTTCTAACTTTCCTGCAGTCCCGGGTTCGGGTCCGCTGTGGGGACATGCAACAGCTACGTATGGAGACACAATTTATGTTGCGGGCGGCGCTGTAGATATTAACGGCAATGCAACTAATACATTATATAAATATTCAATCGGTGGCAATAACTGGACAACAGGAGCTACATTGCCTGGTCCAAAAATCAGCGGAAGCCTTGTAGCCTGCAACGGAAAACTTTACTACATTGGCGGAAGCAATGTATCGGTGGCCGGAACTCCCGATGCCGCTCAATATGTATATAATCCGGCAACAGGTCAGTGGAGCACTATTGCTAACATTCCTACGCCGACCAGCGGTAATGTTGCCGTGCAGGTAGGCGATGCAAACATTTACTGCCTGATGGGCGGTTGGTCTACGTATACAACAACCATACAGGTTTATAATATTGCCGGTAATTCATGGTCGACAGCTACTGCATTTTCCGGCGGACCGGGAAGAAGGTCGTTCGCTGCCGGTATCTTGGGAAGAACCATTTTTGTAGCTTGCGGTTATAACGGCACATATTTAAATAGCACAGTAAAAGGCGTTGTTGACCCGTCCAATCCCGCGCTTATAACATGGACGCCGATAACAAATATATTATGGACGGCCAGCAGGGCCGGAGGTATTGCAATAGCTGGTAGATTCTATGTTTGCCCCGGCGATACAGGCACAGGCACTGCAACTAACAGAATAGGTATATACGATACAACCGCCGGTACATGGTCATATGTTGCCGGAGACCCGTTTATCGCTTCAAACTACTGGGGTTCAATGGCGGCTCAAATGACAATTTGCAACGGCGTTCAGGGCGTAAAAGTGTTCAAGGCAGCCGGTCTTTTAACGGGCTCAGAAACCACTAGACCGCTTGTTGCATTTGCAGATACTTGTCTGAATAACTGCGGGATTGTAGGTATTACAGGTCATAATGTGGAAATTCCTAATACCTACACATTGTTCCAAAATTATCCGAATCCGTTCAACCCGACAACAGACATAAAGTTCTCAATTCCTAAATCCGGAGTTGTGAAGATCGTTGTGTTCGATATTTTGGGAAGAGAAGTACGGACTCTCGTAAATGAATTCAGACAAACAGGCGAATATAACATAAGCTTTGACGCTTCAAATCTGGCGAGCGGCGTTTACTTCTATAGGTTAGAAGCGAACGACTTCACCCAGACAAAGAAGATGCTGCTTATAAAATAACATTCATCATCCAATCGCTGAAAAGCGGCAGGATGGTTTAGTTAAATTTCAAAAAGCCCCGTCCGGTTAAACAGGACGGGGCTTTTTATGTGTTCTGATCGATTGTTGTTTACGTTTCTCAGTTCCAAACTCCGTTTTGGGACCAAAGGAATATTTACTTTTTAAAAATCTTCATCTTCCGGCGGGTTGCCATTATCATCAGGTTTCTTTCCTTTTCTTTGTTTCTGGTTCTTATCATACATATTGCCGAAATTATAAGTGAATGTCAAATACGCATTTCGTGAGTCCCTTTTACGGGTCATATATTCCGTGAATCCGGAATTAGCTATATCAATATTAAATTGCTGAGTATTGAAAATGTCGCTTCCCCTTGCGCTTAAGCTCGCCCTTCCGCCAAGAAATTCTTTTTTGAGCGAAATATCCATTGCCTGTAAAGGCTGTATTTCGCCCAGGGCTGTCGGGCGTTTGCTCAGGTAATAATATGAAACCGAAAAACTAAGTCCCAGCGGCAGCTTGAAATTGGTTATGAATTTCGCGGTCCATGCATAGCCGCTGTTTGTCAGATCTGCCTGCAGGTTCGATGCGTTAATATCCGTTCTATAATAACTGAAATTTCCGCTGAAGTTCCACCATGGCGTGATTTGAGAATTTCCAATCAGTTCTACTCCATATGACTTAGCGCTGGAGAGATTTTCTATCGTAGTAAACGTAGTAATGCTATCCAGCAATGTTCTGTATCTTGTAATTAAGCCGTGTGTTTGCCTGTAAAATACCGATGATGTAAAAATTGTCGAACCCATATATCTTAAGTAACTGAGCTCGTACGAGTCTATATATTCAGGATTAATATCCGGGTTACCCTGTTTCAGGTTAAGCGGGTCCGAATAATCAATGAACGGGTTGATCATTCTGAGATTCGGCCTGTTAATTCTTCTCGAATAGCTTGCCTGGAATTCATTTTGAGGCCCAAGCTTTTGCGTCAGGCTCACGCTCGGGAAAAAATCTATATATTTTTTGTCAAAAGTCTGCCCGGTAGTAAATAACGTGCCTTTAGTATTAGTAGCTTCAGTTCTTAAGCCTACCTGATAGCCGAAATCTTTTATTTTGCTTGCGAATATTAAATAAGCGGCGTTGATATATTCTTTATAATCGAAATTGTTGCTCACGCTGTTATCATACACCCATTGGTTTATTGTATCGTTAAAATGCGTGGATGTAAAATCATCTCCGTTCTGGCGGTATGTTGATTTTATTCCGGCGTCAAGCTTTGAGTCTTTTCCAAAAGGATGCGAATAATCAGCCTGGAAATATGCCAAATGCTGCAAATCCGTTTCAGCCGTATTTTGGAATCCTGTTGGGAAATCGCCCGGAACGTAGTTATCAATATACTGCTGATTAGTAATATCGTTATTTATGTCATCTTTTGAATGACTATAAGTCGCTTCAAGATATAAAGTTTCTCTTGGGTCCTTGAATTTTGCGTTATAAGTAAGCGAACCTGTATAATTCAGTCCCTTACGGCCTTCAAGGTTGTTTGTGTTAGACTGCGTTGAAAGAGCCCCGGTATTATCAAACCCGTTATATAAAGTATTTTCGTTCTGGTTGCGGTTCCTGTAGCTTATCGTTGTCGAAAATCCGAGGACCTGCTTATCTGTGATATTGTAATCAACCCCTATTTTACCAAGGTGTGAGTTCATTCTCGTATTGCTGAGCGATGGCTGTGTAAGCGTTGTAACTGTACTGGTATTATCAAAAAGGGTGGTATTCGTTCCGTTAAAATACTGGCTTGCCACCTGGAAATTATAGTTAGCGTAAATGTTGACCTTCTTATTTTTTAAGTTCAGGTTGATCGAACCGTTATATTTATCTCTTGTAGCGCCGCTTAGAGATACTGTGCCGTTATATCCGAAACTGTCGTTCTTTTTCAGCACTATATTTATGAATCCGGTTTCTCCTTCAGCTTCATACCTTGCAGAAGGATTTGTTATAAGCTCTACCGATTCAATTGAACTTGCCGGAATACTTTCAAGCAGCGTGGGAACATCCTGCGTAATGGGCTTTCCGTCTATCATTATCTTTACATTCTGGCTTCCGCGCAAACTTATGTTTCCGTCGTTATCCACCGATACAGACGGGACATTGTTCAGAACATCGCCTGCGTTGCCGGTATTGCTGACCGGGGTTTCGCTTACGTTGAATATTTTTTTCTCAGGCGTGAATTCAATTACGCTTCTCTGCGATTCCACAACTATTTCTTCTGTTGTAGTGGAACCCTGCGTTAGTTTTATAGTGTCAAGAACAACATCAGTATTCTTAGGTGAAACCAATATCTTGTTTACCATTGCTATGCTATAGCCCACAAAATTCGCTTCGAGCTTATACATGCCAAACGGAACGTCCATTTTAAACTGTCCCTTTGAATCCGAACCGGCGCCTTTTACTCTTGTTGAATCCTTGGCGGTGAAAAGAGTAAGAACCGCGCCCTCAAGCGGCAAATGATTATCTTTATCAAAAACGATACCCGATATTGTCCCGTTTCCTTCAGGCATTTTGTGTTCTTTGGGCTGTGCATTTATGCTCACGCTCAGGAAACAGACAATAACAAACGAAAAGACCGGTAAGAAACCTCTGTTCATTTTATTCATATATTTTTGTTAGTGCAAACCTTTCATCTACAAAAATACTTTTAAAACAGAAGCGGCGCTGTAAAAAAATGTATCATTTGTGTATATTTTTGTAGGATTTTGCTATAAATCAGATCATTTCAATAGCTTTGAGATGTATTATTCCATCAGCCATTTTATGGCGCTCTCAAAATCTTCAAAGAATACGCGTATTTTGAAACCCCGGCTCTGAGCCGCAATTTCGAAGAATTTGGCTATGTCTATATTGTGATGATTTCCAAGCAACACTGCCATTTTATCATCATGCAGCTGGTTGTGTTTTGTAAGCCGTTCAAGAAACTCGTATACATCCGTCAGGTTTAATTCGGACTTTGAGGCTCTTACGTCAATTAACATGCGGTATTGATAGGCGGTTTTAAGCGAAGACATCATACGCGCAAAAATTCTGATGCCGGCTCTCATGTTTAGCTCGCCTGCAACATATGTCATGAGGAAGTTACTTCTGTTTAGCGTTTTATAATCTGTTTTAATCGATAAATTATGCATTTTAGCTCCTTTTGTAAGGTATATAACAAAAAGCCCGCCAAAAGATTGTAGATTTATTGCAACAAATCGTAACAGATATGTAATAAAATATTTTTCAAGTAATTAAAGAATACAGGGTAATTGCAAGGTGTATTATGAACTAATGATTGACTTTTCTTCTTCTTTCATATTCCGGAACAGTTAAACCGGCTTATGCGGAATATATATTCTGATTTTGATTTCAGATTTCTTTATTCGGATTTGTTTATTATTTAGACATTATGATTTCGAATTTTAATTACCATTCTTTTCTTTTTTTCAGTTCAGTTATATGAGCAAGATGATGCGAACAATGCCATGCATAAAGATGTATTACCTGCCTGACCGAAAAATCTTTATTACTTTCAGGATGAAAATAAGCGCGTTCAAGTTCAGTTTCGGTTAACGATCTCAGCAGCATAACCCATCTTTTATGCAGGTTATCAATTATCTCTAACGAAACATTAGGTTCGCTTTTATAATCAGCCAGCTTGGCCCACCGGTCCTCAAAATACGGCTTTATAGTAGGATGTTCTTCTGTAAGCGCCAGCTTAATTCTCATGAAAGCATTCATGTGGCTGTCGGCAACATGATGAATAACCTGCCTGATGGTCCAGCCATCCGGCCTGTATGCCGTATCTAACTGCGTGATCGTTAATTTTTCTGCAGCCTTCCTTATTTTTGCAGGGAATTCTTCTATTACATTTATGTAACGGTTGGTTTCTTCCGCAGTATATTTTTCTTTCCGGCTCCACTCACCAATTGGATATTTAAGCTTTTCCAGTTCCTGATCTGTCATATTTAATTAATTACTTAAAAAAATTTAATTGAATCTATGGGCTCGCCTTCAATAAACCGCGAAGGGCGCAAAGAATGACTATCTATTGTTTTTGCTTTGCCATCAATAATAATTTCCGCAAGTAACTGTCCTATTGCCGGCGAATGCATTACGCCGTGGCCCGATGATCCGTTTGCAAGATAAAAATTTTCCACGCCCGGCGCAAGTCCAAGCAATACATGTTCATCCGGCGACATTTCATATAATCCTGCCCATGAATTTTGTTTGTCGATGCTGCATGACGCAAGTCTTGGGATTAGCCGTTTGGAAATATTATCGATTTTATTCAGCCAGCCGTCTTCAACAGTTGTATCATATGGATTTGTAATTTCATTATTTGCAGGAAGCAATAAAAGCAAAGCGCCATCTCTCATCCTGAAATGAAAACTGTCCTCTGTAAAAATGGTCATAGGCAAATTGGCAGGCAAAATGTTCTTTTCTTTCAGACAGGCAACCTGTCTTTTCAGGGGAACTACGGGAATATCGGCTCCGGCTAAGCGTCCAAGTGCTCCAGCCCATGCGCCTGCGGCATTTATAACGCATCCCGCCGAATAATTATTGCGCGGGGTTATTACCTCTGTAATTTTTTTATCCGCGGAGTTAAGTTTAAATCCGGTCAGCTCCTCGCTGTAATGGAATTTAACGCCGAGCTTTTTAGCGCTTTCGGTATATCCCTTTAGAATATTGATTGGCGAAATAAATCCGTCGGTTGGCGAAAAAGACCCGCCCATTATTTCTTTATGCTCAATGTATGGGTTTAATTCTTTAATTTCGTCAGGGCTAACTTCTCTTACTTCGGCAAGTCCGGAATCTTTTTGAAGCTTCACCGCTGCGTGAAGCCTTTCAAGTTCGCCGGGACTCTTTGCAATAAATAAATAGCCGTATTGAAGATAGCCGGGGTCAACCCCGGTTTCTTCTTTGAATGTCAAAAGTTTTTTCCGTGATAGCAGTGAAAGTTTAACGCTTATGCGGGAACCGAATTGCGCCCGGAAGCCGCCTGTAGCCTTGCCTGTGCTTCCTTCGCCGGAAGTGGCGGCTTTATCAATTACATCAATGTTCTTTATTCCGCCAAGCGCCAGGTGGTACGCGGCGCTTAAGCCTATTACGCCGGAGCCGATAATAAGAACGTCGCATGTCTTCATACCTGATTAACGAACCAGCGGCGTGAAAACGTGTTCGGGATTTTTGAACGATTTAAACTCAAGGCTGTTTCCACTGAAATCGTTGAAGAACATTGTAGCCTGTTCGGCCGGCTCTCCTGCAAACCGGATATAAGGCCTTATGATAAACTCTATTTCGTGTTCGCTTAAGCGTGATGCAAGCTTGTGAAATTCTTCCCATGGCAATATGCATCCGAAATGCGGGATTGGCACTATTATCTTATCAACGATCCCGCAGTTTACCGGCTTCGGTATTTCATAGTGAATGTGGCATGAAAGCTGGTTGCCATAAAAATCAAAATCTACCCATGATTGAGAGCTTCTTCCCTCGGGGCAGCCCATGATCTCGCCGTAAAATCTTCTTGTCGAATCAAGGTCTTTAACTAAAAAAGAAAAATGGAACGGGTAATTATTCATATTTTACAGTAACACCCCGCATTTAAGCGCGGGGCGCAGTAACTCCTATTATTATTTTTTCTTATAAATTGCTGATTCGTTGAAAGGCGTTTCCTGTCCGTTCATTGTCATTGTACCTTTAGCGGACATTGTCATTTCATTTCCGCTTACGGCAAAGGTCCTGGTTTCTTTAAACATATCATTGCCGTCAGTCACGTCTATTTTATTGTCCCCGAATGTTCCGGATCCGGATGACATTGCGCCTGCGCCCCAGTCGTCAAACCACCATGCTTTTACGTTCCCTTTTTCATCTACTCCAAATACTCCCATCCCGCCATATGTTATCTTCGGATTGTCTTTTCCAACCGCCTTAAGCTCCATTATAATGTATTGATGATTCAAAGCCCAGTGAATTGAAACGTTCTGTGTCATTTTCATTCCCATCATATCGCTTTCAGCGGTCCAATCGCCTATCATGGATTCATACACTTTATTATCAAGCGGTTTCGGCGGCGCCATATTATCCTGAGCAAAAACACGGATGCCCGATAAGCATAACAAAACTACAAAAATTGTAAGTAATTTTACATAAGACATTTTTTGACCTCCTTATGATTAATAAGTTTATAGTTTTTGAAAAGAATTAAAAATTCATATCCGGCGCCGGAAGTGTAAAGACAAAGATACGGAACAAAATAAAATGTTCATAGAAAAAAATAAGGGGCGTTATTTATTCGCCCCTTGCATGTAAATCTTCATTTTTTAGGATGTTCAGTAAGGCTAAACCAGTTTCCGGAGTTATCGATCATCACCGTTTCTATCCCGTAAACTTTTTCTTCCGGCGGCCCGGAAAATTTTACGCCTTTGCTTTTGAGCTCTTCGTAAGTTGCCCGGCAGTCATTTGTTTCAAACGCGCCGGCTCCCAATTTTCCCGCCTGAACAAGCTCTTTCAGCTTGCCGGCGCTCTGTTCGTCCCATGCTATTCCCTTTTCAACTTTCATGAGTATTATCTCTAAATCAGGCTGCTCTTTAGGACTGACGGTGAGCCAGCGGAAACCGTTATCCATTGAAGCATCGGTTCGGACTTCGAATCCAAGCTTGTTTTTGTAAAAGTCTAATGCCTCATCCTGATCCAGGACAAAAATCGGGGTATGGCTCATTCTTGTGATCATATATTCTCCTTTTGAGATTAATTTTATTTAGAAGACAATATTAATAAACGAAGAGAATAAACGCTTCTCGAAAATTGCTAAAATGAGGGGAACAGAAGGAAACAGCCGGGCACAAGTTTCTCAGGGAAATTAATAGAAATCAAGACTTTCCTCAGGGTCTCTGCCCTGTATGATACCGGCGATAAACCAACCCGTTTATTGAAAAGTGCGCTGAATGAGCCCAGGCTCTCAAAACCTACATCATAACAAACTTCCGTAACGCTCATTGAATCATTTCCGAGAAGTTCTTTAGCTTTGTCAATTCTCTTTTCTGTCAGATAGCGGTGCGGGGTCTTATTATAAACTTTGTGGAATACTCTTAGGAAATGATAAGGAGAAATACATGCTTCTTTTGAAATTTGATTCAAATCAATTTGTTCACAGAATTGGTCGTCAATAAATTCTTTAGCCCTGTAAAGTCTTTTATATAAATCAGTATTAATTTTTTTTGATTTCATACAAGCTCCATATTACAAGTTCATTTTCATGACCATTGAATAAAGTATATTCAAAATCACCGCAGCAAATACTCCGAAAGCCGCGCAAATTGCCGCCTGTCTTGCTGCATCCGGCTTGGTTTTTCTCATGACGAAGAATAGAATTATTCCAACCATAGGAAGACAGAATGATATTATCATCATGATAAACCCCAGACCCTCCTTTTCGGGTCTTTCCTGCGGTAACCCTTGCGTTGTTGGCATCATAAATTTTGCAGACTTTATTTTTTTGGAAACGTAAGGTAGCAATGTAAGAACGGAAAATCAATGAAATAGTAGAATAACTTTACTTAGAATAAAAAGAGGGGACCTGTTTTAGACCCCCTCTGTATCTCCCCTCTACGAGTCTTCGACTCGAAGAGTCGTGGACCTGATAGGGGGAGACGTAGTTTTGTTTTATAATTTGTGTCTGCCAGGATAGGAACCCCTTAAAACTCCGGCGCTTTATCCGCATTTATGTTCGAATTTGGCTTTGAACTTTTCCTGTTCTTCGGGACTTAGAGTTTTCAGATGTTCTTCGAATCTCTTCCTGTTCCAGTGATGATGTCTCCATCCTCTTCTACCGAATCCGCCAAAACCCATGAACATTATTTTTGACAAGATCAACAAGCCCAATGCCTGGAAGTATGTAATTGCCGGTCCTTTGAAAATATCAGGTATTAACAAATTCCATAGCGTCATCACAATAAACGTGACCAATGCCAGCATTACGATAACTTTTAATATTATTTTTAGTATTCTCATTTTCTTGTTCCTTGTGTTGTTATATATTATTTTTTTGAAATTTCTTTATATAATTCGTTTAGTCTTTCCCTCAGGTATAAAACAGCGTAACGTTTTCTTGAGATTAAAGTCTGGATTGGAACCCCTGTTTCATCCGAGATCTCACGGAAGCTTTTGCCGTCTATCTCGTTCATCAAAAACGCGTTTCTTTGTTCTTCAGGAAGTTCGTCGAGCCCTTCTTCTATCTGATCCATTATCAAAGAACGGAGCGCGTTATCTTCAGGCGATGTACCCATGTCCGGAATTATTTCTTCAATTGTGAGCGCGCCGCCTTCTTCGCCGGCGAAGCGGATTTCGCTCATTGGCTCGGCCTTCTTTTTCCTGAACAGATCCGTGATCTTGTTCTTGGCAACCGTAAATAACCACGATGAAATTCTGTCCATATAGGTTATCTGGTCTATATTCTGCGTGAGCTGGTAGAACACATCCTGCAGTATGTCTTCCGCGTCTTCTATACGCCGAACATATTTCCTGATATAATTGAGGAGCCTCGGGCTTTCTTTCCTTACCGTTTCCTCAATCTGATTTTTTTGGCTCAAGCTGAGTTCTATTACACCTGTTTCAACCATCTGTATGCATTAAGACGGCTGTGGCAGCGGAATATTTTATTTGTTAAATATAACAAAAAAGTCAGGCATTAAACCTGACTTTTTCAAAAACTATCTGCAAATATTAGATATTTATCGTTATTTTTTGTCTTTTTTTACATCTGATGAATCTGAATCCAAACCAAGCGAGGTTATCCAGCCAAGAATCGCATCTTTATCCGATTGCGAAAGTTTTGCATCTTTATGAATAATCAGGTATTTAGGCAGCGGCATGTCGCCCTGTGAAACCTGGTCATAAATATCCTGAAGCCGCTTTTCCTGTTTCGATTGGGTTTGCTTTCCCCATTCGCTGAAATTCATTTTCTTCCTGCCATTGTTTACATCATCGGCAACCAGCCATGATACCGGCGCAATGTTGCTATACCACGGCCAGTAAGTTTGGTTGGAATGGCAATCATAGCACGAACGTTTCAAAATCCCCTGTACATTTCCGGGAACCTGCATTTTGTTGTTTATATCATCAGCCGTCATTTGATTGATCGAAACTCTATCGGGCCTGAAGAACTGGATAACAACAACTCCCAAAACCAATAATATGAAAACCCACTTTAATACTTTCTTCATAAGTATGTATTTAGTTCTTTTAAGATAACAATAGAAACTAAATATCTAAAGTCCAAAGTTTTTTGCCCGAATTATAGTCAAAACCCATCATTCCTTCGCCTTTTAGTTCGAGCACAACCAGGTTGCCTGAGCGCTTTAACTTTATTTTATCCTTCGTAAAGAATAAACTTGAAAAAGAGTCTTTGTTTTCATCTATTTTCATTTTTTTAAACATATCATCCTGCTCAACTGTCCATTTTTCTTTTCCTGATTTCATATCTATGCACGTTAACAACCGGTTAGATTTTTTGCCAAGCTGGTCAAGATGAACTATCAGCGCGCAATCTTCATCCTGGTAATAAATAATTCCTTCCAGATATATCCTGTCGCCTAACGGTTCTCCCTTAGCGCCGCCAGCGAAAAACTCCAGGGAATGCTCATTGGTAACCCAGTTCGCAAGGCTTGATTTGTAGGATGTTAATGAACCCTTTGGCCCTGTGACTTTGTAAAGTTTCTTCCTGGGCGCAGAAGAACTTTCCGCTCCTAAAACCAATACACTGTATGGTTCGTTTGATTTACTTTTTTCATCGAAAAAATCTTTATTGCTGCCATAAAGCTTGTCATCATCAAAGCTGTAAATAAGCTGGTCTCTGCCGTCTTTGGTTTTAAATGTTATTGAATTATCTGCTTCAGTGTACCTTAAGCCCGCAAGCCCTCCTGATAGTTCCGGAAATTTTGCAACAAATGCTTTTGTATCCATCAAAAGCTCGCCGGTTTCGGAATTATACGCTTCCACCTTTGGATCATTCTCGCCGTATTCATGCGTTAGCTCCCAAACTTTGCCGTTATTATAAACCATATCTATCGTTGTAATAATATCTTTCTGCTCGGTTTTGGTTTTCTTGAGAACTTTTTCGCCGATAGGGTCATATACGTATGTCCATGTTTTGCAGAAGAAGCACTTCCGGCCCGAAGAATAACTACCCGGCGATTTTGTAGTCTGTATATAATTGAACGAACCATCGGTCAATATCCATAGTTTCGTACTTCCGTCTTTTTGTGGAACTATCGCCATATCCATAAAGTCGCCATGTACGCTGTTTGGGGTAAGCGCGGGATAAGCAAAAAATATTCCGGCGAGTATTATTATAACTATCAGCGCTATGGCCCCGATAATGCCGATACATCCTTTGCCTGCGAATCCTGAACGCCGGCCGTAAATTTTCTGCCCGCCGCCCGGATTTTGTGGCTGGTAAGATCCGTAATTAATTTGTGGTTCCATAATAAAGCTTTAAAATTAATTTGTAAATTATTCTGTTTATAAAAAAATGTTTAGCGCCGTGGAAACAATTCTATATATCTAAAGTCCAGAGCTTCTTTCCCGTCTCATAGTCAAAACCCATCATTCCTTCGCCCTTAAACTGGAGCGTAACTAAGCCGCCTGATCGTTTCACTTTTATGTCGTCTTTAGTGAAGAATAAACTTGAAAATGAATCTTTGTTTTCATCAATTTTCATTTTCTTAAACAGGTCGTCCTGCTGGATGGTCCATTTTTCCTTTCCTGATTTCATGTCAATGCAGGTTAACATCCTGTTCGATTTTTGCCCAAGCTGGTCAAGGTGCACAATGAGAGCGCAGTCTTCATCCTGGTAGTATATAATTCCTTCAAGGTATATCCTGTCGCCCAGCGGTTCGCCTGTTGCTCCTGTAAAGAACTCAAGCGATTGTTCATTAGAAGCATAACTTTCTAGGCTTGATTTGTTCGAAAAGAGCTGGCCTTTAGGTCCCGAGACTTTATAAAGTTTTTTTCTCGGGCCGGAAGAGTTCTGCGCGCCTAATACTAAAACCGATGAACGTTCCGTGGATTTTGTCATTTCTTCGTTGAACTCAGCGAAGGTTTCATATATTTTATCAGTCTCGAAGCTGTAGGTGAGCTGGTCTTTACCATCTTTGGTCTTTAGCGTAATAGTGTTTTCGTTTTCATTATAGTTAATGCCGGCAAGACCGCCGCTTAATGTCGGGAATTTGGCTATGAAGGCTTTTGTATCCATTTCCAGTTCGGTGGTTTCAGCGTTATAAACTTCTATCTTCGGCTCATTCTCGCCGTATTCATGCGTTAGCTCCCACACCTTGCCTTTGTTATAAACCATATCTATTATTGTGATGATATCTTTCTGCTCGGTTTTTGTTTTTCTCAGGACCTTTTCGCTTACCGGATCGTATATATATGTCCATGTCTTGCAGAAAAAGCATTTACGTCCCGTAGAATAACTCCCCGGCGATTTTGTTGTCTGGATATAATTGAACGAGCCGTCGGTCAATATCCATAGTTTTGTTGTCCCGTCTTGTTGAGGAACAATAGCCATATCCATAAAGTCGCCGTGGATTGCATTGGGCGTTAGCGCAGGATAAGCAAAAAATATTCCGACCAAAATTATTACAATGATTAACGCTATGCCGCCGAAGATGCCGATACAGCCTTTACCGGCGCATCCGGAACGCTTGCCGTAGATTTTTTGCCCGCCGGACGGATTTTGCGGCTGGTAAGCTCCATAATTTATTTGCGGTTCCATAATATATCCAGAAATTTAATTAATAACTGATGTTACAGATAACATTCCCGCGAAGGCGGGAATCCATTTCATGCTGCTCTAACGGAGTTTAGAAAAACGAACAATTCTTGTAAATTTGTCTTTTTACGTAACCTTGAGTTTATAAATTATTTTACAAACTATATGCTTAATTTCCAAAGCTGTTTCCCTGTGTCATAGTCAAAACCGATCAATCCCTCGCCTTTCATTTCAAGGATAACAAGATTTCCCGAGCGCCGCACTTTAATTTTATCTTTAGTAAAGAACAGGCTGGAAAACGAATCGGAGTTTTCATCAATTTTCATTTTCTTAAACATGTCATCCTGCTGCACCGTCCATTTCTCTTTGCCTGTTTTTATGTCGACGCAGGTCATCATCCTGTTTGATTTTTTCCCGAGCACGTCAAGATGAATAAAAATTGCACAGTCTTTATCCTGGTGATAGATTATGCCTTCAAGATAAACCCTGTCGCCCAGCGGTTCAGCTGTTATTGAGTCGTATGAGGTAATCGCGCCCTGTGAAATAGGGAAACTTTCGACCGAAGACAACTTTCTGTTTATACTTCCTTCTTTTCCTGTAAGCCTGAATAGCTTCTTTCTGCTGTTGCCGGAACCCTGCTCAGGGGATAACGCTACAACAGAAACGATATTCTGTAAATTTTCTTTATCCTTGTCAAAATCGGCAAAATTGTCATACATCTTTTCTGATTCAATTCCGTATGTAATTTGCTTTCTGCCGTCTTTAGTTTCAAAATCTATATAACTCCCCTTCTCGTCGTACCTGATATTTGAAATCCCGCCGCTTAGGATAGGGTATTTAGCGGCGAATTGTTTCGTATCCATAATTATTTCAGATGAAATTGCGTCGTATATTTCCACTTTAGGTTCATTATCATGGTAGCCGCCTGTTACAACATAAACCTTGCCGTTATTGTAAAAGATATTCATTGTAGTTATAACATCCTGCTGCTCAGTCTTTATTTTTTTCAGGATCTTTTGAGCTGCTGGGTCGTACACATATGTCCAGGTCTTGCAGAAGTAACATTTTACGCCGGATGAATAGCTTCCCGGCGATTTAGTAGTCTGGACAAACCTGAATGAACCGTCTGTCAATATCCACAGATCCTGGCTGCCGTCTTTTTGGGGCACAATAGCCATATCTAGAAAATCGCCGCGAATAGAGTTAGGAGTGAGAGCGGGATAAACAAAATAAAATCCAGCTACAACTATTATTACTAAAACTATTAATGTTGCAAATATTTTCAGGCAGCCACCGCCGCCGGTTTTAGACCTTCCGTAAATTTTCTGCTCGCCTATTGGGGCGCCGCCTCCGTAATTTATTTGTGGTTCCATAATTTATGCTGTCGCTTTATTAGTGAATTTTTAAAATATAAGTTGAATGTAAATAAACAGGTTAGTTTGACGGTAAATGTGTTAATTTTGATCTGATTCAAAGCTCTAATATAATATACATTTGCGCTAAAATGCCATACTCGGTACCCTGAACTTTCCAATTCTTCTGAATTACTTAGCATGTATTTCAAGCTGCCATATCTGCTTGCCGGATTTCAGGTCAAATCCTTTCATCCCGGTTTCCTGGAATGTCATCATTAATATATTATTAGCGCGGCGGAATTTTATTTTATCGTAAGTCATGGTATAAGATGAACCCGAATCGTCTTTCTCATTAATTTTCATTTCAGGAAACAGGGCATCCGGCTCAAGACTCCACGCTTCTTTTCCGGTTTTGGCATCGTAACATACCAATAATCTGTTTGCGATTTTGCCGGCCTGGTCAAGATATATTATCACAAAATAATCATCATCCTGGTAATATATTTTCCCGTTTAAAAACGTCTTATCCGTCGGCTTTTCAACTACAGCGGTTGGAATAATATCTTTCAAAAAAGACTGGTTGGTCAAATATGATTCAAGCGTTGACTCTCTTGTGATAATATCTTTTTTTGATGCGGTGACCTTGAAAAGCGATTCACGTTTATCGCCGGTTTCTGTTCTCAGAAAATAAATAGTTCCTCTTCCGCCTCCTGCGCTTTCGCCAAGCTCATTACGCATCTTAATTTCATCTTTATAAATTTTATCGCTGGCAGGGTCGTATACGAGATCTCTTTGCCCGTCTTTTGTCAGGAAAGAAACAGTTTGATCCCTGTCATGAAAAGTAAGGTCTATAATGCCTGAGCTTAATTCCTGATGCTGGTCTAAAAAAGCTTTCGTATCCGCGATAATTTCGCCGCTTGCCGGGTCGTATGTATTTATTCTGGGACCGTCTTTTTCTGTGGGGTTTGTGAACTGCATAATTTTACCGTTTGCATAAATTATGTGCGACTGAGATATAATATCGCTGAATTTATTCTCCGTCTGGGTCACAACCTTATCAACCGCCGGGTCATAGATGTATGAAATTGTTTTACAGTCGTTGCATGCCCAGCCCATCGAAAACCGTCCGGTGGATTTTTGCTTCAGCATATATTTTACCGAGCCGTCGGTCAAAACAAACAGTTTTGTGGAACCATCGCTTTGCGGAATTAAAACCGCGTCAATAAAGCTTCCCGCAAATCTCTTATCCACATTTTCAGGGTTCTCTGTTGGCGGCCCGAATACATTGTTAGGGATATCAACAATTTTTTTAACCTCTCCTGTAAGCTTGTATATTAACAGCGCCGCGCCTGCGATAAGAAGCAGCAAAATTATTGTGCCTATCAGCATGCAGCCCTTAAAGCCGCCTGATTTTTTTTGAGGTTTCTGATTAATGTAGGGACCCTCAGGAGCCCCGGAATAATTGATTGGCGGTTCCATAAAATTGATTTAACTAGTTTCCAAAAACATATAAATATATAAATAAAACTAAGCAATTTATTGCCATTAGGCTGAAAAATCAGCGGAAACTTTTTTTAAATTGTTTCAAAAAACAGAATTGAATTGATTGTTTTTAGGGTTAAAAATGAATTATTTCGATACGGGAAGCCTGAGAAATGTTTTCTAATTCAACGCGTGAATTCTTCTCTGATTTTGTCAGATAAGAACATTTTCATTAAGGACTGGTAGGGAATATCTTTTTTATTAGCCAGGGTTTTAAGGTCGTCGAGCATTGCCTTTGGAAGCCTGAGGGAAATTGATTTTACAGAGGGTTTCAAATTAGGAAACGACACTCTCCTAGCCTTTGACCAATCGACATAAGAGCTGGAATCGTTTTTCGACCAGAACTTTCTTTCTTCGTTGGCGTTCTTAAACTTTGGGATTATTTTCTTCTTCATAGCATTATTTCATTTCTTTATCGCATTAAATTTATATTATCTCATTGAAAATTTAAAGCTATTTAAAAGAGAGTTTTGAGAAAAAGTTTTTTTTGTTTTCTTGTCCTTTTAAAAATTGGCGGAAAAAATCGACTGAATGAAGCGTAACCAAAAAATTTATTTGAGTGTCGCCTGGCGACACGAGTTCATTTTTTGGTAGCGGAATGAAGTCGATTTTAGCCAATTTTTAAACGACTTGACTTTTTTGGTTCTTTGTGTCAAGACAAAAAGAACAGAAAAGTTGATTTAAAATCGAATTAAGAATCGGAATTAACAAGCAAGGTTAAAACAGGATTCCCGCTTTCGCGCCTGCCTGCCGCAAGGCAGGGGAATGGTTTCTCTTACCCTGTAATTTTCAGCTTGAGTAATGACTTCGAATTAAGGAATATGTAACCGGTCACAATTAACGTCATTACGCCGCCAAATATTACCGATGGGACGGTACCCAAAAGCTTTGCCGCCAGCCCCGATTCAAATGCGCCAACTTCATTTGATGTGCTCAAAAATATTCCGTTGATAGCGTTTACCCTGCCGCGCATGTTATCAGGCGTAAGAAACTGAAGTATAGTTGAACGTATCACGACGCTGATACTATCCAGTGCGCCGGTGACAAACATAGCCGCCACGGATAAAATGAAATTTTGCGATACAGCAAATACAAGCGTAGCTACCCCAAATCCGGCAACAGCAAGCATAAGAGTTCGCCATGCATGCGCCATCGGAGATTTTTTTGAAAGTATAAGCAATACAAGCACTGCGCCAATGGACGGCGCGGCACGGAGTATCCCGAGCTCTTCGGGGCCAACATGCAGTATGTCCTGCGCGAATATCGGCATAATGGCCGTCACACCGCCAAACATAACAGAGAACATATCAAGCGAAATTGAATAAAGAATTATTTTTGTTTTATAAACATAACTAAAACCTTCCTTTATTCTCTTGAGTACTGTGCCTTCTTCAATATTTTCAACTTTCCTGTCTTTAATCAGAACTGCGAATACGATTGATAAGCCTATGAGTCCTATTACAAAAAGCAGAGTATTTGAGAATCCGAATATACTATAGAGAAAACCGGAAACCGCGGGGCCGACTATTACGCCCGATTGCCACGATGCGCTGCTCCATGTCGACGCGTTAGCATAAGCTTCGCGCGGAATTAAAAAAGCTCTTAACGAAGTGATTGAAGGCGAGTAAAATGCGCGGCATACGCCGATAAAAAATACGTTGCCCCAAATAGCATACTTCAGGTTTTGCGCGTTTTCAGACGAAAGAATTTGAAATGAAAGAATATATAAAACAAACGATGCCAGCATCACAAATGCCAGCGACCAGATAATTAATTTTTTCTTGCTGAATTTATCAGCAAAGTGTCCGCCAAAAAGCGAGAGAAGTATGAACGGAGCGGCTTCGGCAAGCCCCAAAACGCCTATTGCCATAGGGTCATGCGTTAAGCGGTAAAGCTCGTAGCCTATAATAACTTCCTGTATCATCTGGGCCATTGTTGTAAGGAAACTCACGAAGAAATAATAGCGGAACTCCGCGTATCTGAGCGCCTGGAAAGCATCGGTATTGAGTGAAGCGGGATTACTCTGCAAACCGTATTTGTAGTTTCATTATCGTATCTTCAGTTTTTATAAGTATCAAGAAAATCCAGATCCAATTTATCTTTTGAACGTCCTGCCGCTTTTTTATTTTTGATAAGGTCTTCTATAGAAATGAAATAAATATTTTCTAAATCGCCATACTTGCCGGAAGTTTTGTGCTTATATGCTTCTTCAAATTCCACTCCATCGATATCGTTCAATATTTCGATTCTCATTGGGGGCTTGCCTATTCTGTATATTCTGGATTTTGAAATAAAGTCTTTCTCATCCAGCGAGAAATCCTTGAAACCAAAGAGTCCTAATACGCGGGTAAGCTTCTTAAGATTTTCTTTGGTCCGGCCAATCCATACGTCAAGGTCATCCGTGTATCGCGGGCGGGAATGAAAAGAAACAGCATATCCGCCTACAATAAGGTATTTAACCTCATTTTCTGTCAACAACTTCAAGAATTCTTTGAAGTCGTCGTTCATCTGGCTTTGCATTTATCAAATTTAAGTAATTTTGCCTTATAATTTCAAGCTCCTCTATTTTTTTGTCAGGGTCAAGATTCCTATAGTACTCAATATCTGCGTTTTCAGCTTCTCGAAAATCGGTAAATATAGCGATAATTTTATCCATATATAAATTTAGCCAAAATTATAGGTAAAATATACCGACAAATAAAGTAACAAATGCGAAGGCAAGTTGCATTTAATTATCTGTCGCAGCAGATAGTTGGGGAGGGATATATTATTTACCAGCCGCAATAAATTTTTCTATCTTTTCTTTTTGCCTCAAATGGTGACGGAAGTGCATGTCAATTAACTCAAACCACTCGATTGCGTTTAAGTAACCAAGCGCCGGATGCTGCGCCTTGCCGTGATGGGAAGCGTTATCTATCTTAGTTGCATACTCAGACATAAGCGCAATTACCTCTTTTATTTTTGTTCTTGCTTCCTCTTTATTTTCCGGCTGGGCGGGCGTCGGCTGGAACTCGATCGGAACTTTAACCTCCATTGGAGGAAAACTTCCCATTTTATAAATTCCTATGGTGCGCTCGCTCATCGGTTCTGAGGCATGTTCATCTGAGCTGATGCATTCTTTGATCCTTGCGAACTGAAAGAACATTGCCGATTTAGTAATGTGCTGATATACCTGCCCCAGCGACCATGCGTCATCTGCAGGCTTTATCTTAAATTCATCTTCTGTGTATTTATCCAGATCTTTTATCCAGAGATTTGCAGTCTTTTCAAAATTTTCCCGAATTGTCTTAGTTTCCATTATTAATAATTTAAATTTGAAATAATCATGTTAGTTATTTTGACGTTCAATTGACTCTAAATGTTTTATTCACTCTATTTAACTTATTCACTCTATTCACTCATATAATTCTGTTCCAGGTTTCTTTTATCTTTGATATGATCTTTTCATTTTTCAAATCTTCATCGCTTATATACTCCTCAAAATGCCCGCAGTTTGTACAGATATAAGCATCAAGGAAAAAAAGCTTTATGGAGGATACTACAAGCTGCATTCTTTCGCCGCGCTTTCCCTGGCCATGATTCGTATAAACCTCGGTTGAACCGCATTTGGGGCATGTTCCGGTTTTTAGATTTTGTTCCACTATTATTTATTTAATTTGTTGATATGTTTTTATTTGCTTTACTTATTCTAAAATAAACTGTCGTCCGCCAAATTAAATCTCAAATCTCATATTTACCGCTTGTACTTTCTCTCCAAATACTCTCTCCATGTAACGCTTGAATCGCTGCATTTTGTACAGGTGTTGTACCCGTTCTTAAATGCCAGAGGCAGCTTGCCTTTCACCGGTACGGGAATAATAAATGATGTTTCGCCCCTTGCCTTAAATAATAATTTCGCCATTTTTCCCGCTGTCAGTATTTCCGGTCCGCCCTGGTTCAGGATGCTTCCGGAAGGACCGGTTTGGTAAATCTGGAGAACCTTGTTCGCAACGGCTGTTGTTTCAATTGATTGGAACTTCATGCTCTTAATTAAAAATCCTATCGGGCGCTTTACATAACGGTCAAGCAGCGTTTCAGCGAACTCATGGAATTGTGTGGTGCGTAAAATGGTGTAAGGTAAGCCGCTTTGTTTTGCAATCTCTTCACTTTTCAGCTTCTCTTTATAGTAGGGGGTATCCATTTTATCAATACCGACAATTGAAACGTAAATAAAATGCTTTAGTTCAATAGTTTTGCAGCGCTCTGCAAGCGTGTTGGTTGTAACGCTATCAGGAGCGGCGTTTCTGTTTGATGAGTTTGATGCGAGGTGGATAACCGTGTCACAGTCCCTGAGCGCTTCATCAAGTCCTTCGCCTGTATCAAGATTGACCTTAACAAAGTTTCCGTTTGTGGGATTGCGGCTTGAGCCCTTAAATGGAATATTGTTTTTAACAAGAGCTTTACAAAGTTCTTTACCTAACGTTCCTGTTGCACCTGTTACTAAGATCATTTAACCCGATTCTGTAATTTTACCAGCTTAATCTTTCGATCTGCTTAAAATCTTCAGGCGCTACTTTGGTTTTGTCTCCCAGGTAAGTCCATTTTAAAGAGCCAAGATTGCTTTTAAACACCCTGTTCAAAGTTTCAAGCGATACATTACTTACCTCTTTTTCGAAATTCTCGTATACTTTAAGGTTGTTCTTCAAATACCAGCGCCCCAGGTTTGCCGATTGGCTCGCCGAGGTTTGCATTCGCATGTAGTAAAGCGTCAGGTATGAATTTTTCGAGTTCCTAAGGTCTTCATCTGTAAACCCGTTTTTCTCAACATCGTTAATTATATCAACCATTTCCTTCAGCGATTCTTTAGGCTTAACGGTTGTAATATAAACCATATTTAGCGGCGTGGTTATTGTAGTTCCAACCATGTATATAGCCGGCGCATAGGAGAGGCTGCGCTTAGTCCTCAGCTCCAAAAAATATTTATCGTACATTATATTCATTGCGACCATCATAGCCGCCGCATCAGGCGAGCTCCAGTCGATACCCGGCATTAAACCGCAGATATAGTTTGTCGCTATCTTCCTGTCTGTAATTTCCTCGCCTGGCTGATCAAGCTTTACATGTTCGGCTGTTTTGCCGGCAGAGCCTTCGGGTAGTTTGGAAAACGCCGCTTTTATCTTATCAGTAATATCGCTTTGTTCTACGTTCCCGACAACAACTATAAATATCCGCTTTTTACATATAGATTCTTTGTAATAAGTCTTTAGATCTGCAAGCGTCAGGCCCGCAAGTGATTCTGAGGTGCCCTGCGGATTTTTCTCGTAATCTTTTCCCTTGAATGTTGTTGTGAATGCAAGCTCGTTAAGGCGCGCATCGGGGTCAGCTTCGTTCTGTTTTGCCCCGGCTATAAGTTGTTCTTTCTTTAAGGTGAATTCTGCGTCGCTAAACGCGGGATTCATTATCGCATCGGTGAACAGGTTCCATGACTGGTCCCAATATGATTTCAGGCAACGTAAATTCATTTCGCCGTAATCAAGTGAGGCATCTGAACCCAATGATGTCCCGATCTTCTCAGCCGCAGACATGAATTCTGTTTTGCTCATTGTTGTAGTTCCGCCTGAAACTGCCAGGTTGTATGCAAAATTTTCAATTCCCTGTTTCTCCAGCGGGTAATTCGCCGTTCCGCCCCTCACAAATAAGCGAACGCTGATAACATCTTTTGGAGTATTGTACATAATCACTTTTATGCCGTCTACGTCGAACTGATTTATTTCGCCTGCCTTAAGCGAAGTAACGCTTAGAACAATAATTAACGTTAGTAAACTGGCAACCGCTTTTACTTTTGTATTCATATGATTTTAATTTAGTAAGTCTTCATATTTATTAATGTTCATGCCGCTCTGCATCTGGGCCGATAGCAGCAGTCCTGACACTTTCGGTATATCTTTAATATATTTCCTGACAAATTTCTTAATATCGTCGCGTGTGACATCATTTATATTTTTGGAATATGAAATAAGGTAATCGACGTTTGCCATTGACCACCAGTAACCTATTGTATGGCAGTAAGATGTTGTTTGCTCCTTCCTGTACTGGAGCTGGATATCAAGCTGTCTTTTAGCCGTTTCCAGCTGTTCATCTGTAAAATAATCGTCAGAGTCCCAGCGGCTGATATTTTCGTTTACCTTTGCCAGGCACTCTTTTATCTTTTGTTGATTTGGCATTATGCGCAGCTGAATTGGCCCGGTATATTTACTGGTAGTATATGAAAGCGAGAATTCCGTAGCCAGCCCCGATTCAATAATATCTTTGCGTAACTTAGAGGATTCCAGGTTCACTATTGATGAAAACACGTCGGCAACGAAGGTGTTTTTGATGTCCCTGCGCGTATCAGGACCCTGCCACCCGATAGCTATTACCGGGCTTTTAGTATTTTCGTTCACTGTTATGTAATTTATATCAGCCTTGAGCGGTTCAAAATCGGGAATCGGCCATTTGGTCTGCGGGTCAAAACCTGATGATTTCCAGTCGCCGTAAAGATCCTTAACTTTTTCAAAAACTTCTTCATGCTTTACATCGCCTGCAATAACTAAAAGCGAGTTATTGGGCCAGTAATATTTTTGCTGTATTGTTTTCATCTTCTCCGGGGTTGCCGATAGTATTACTTCATGGTCGCCAAGCGGATTTTTCCTGCAAGCGTTGGCGCCCCACATATTTTTATCCCAGTCCATCCACAAATGAAATTCCGGGTCCGATTCATCTCTCTGGAACTCGCCGTTCACCACCGCATGTTCTTTTTGTATCTCGTCTTCAAGAAAGAGCGGGTAACGTATGGCGCTGT
>CAZMRG010000018.1:0-20896 GCA_964568655.1 uncultured Ignavibacteriales bacterium
ATTGTTTCAACTTTCAGAAGCAATATAAACTTCGGCGGGTTCTACCAAAGATACGCCATCATAAACTTTACTCCGCAGATGAGCATTAAGCCATTTGACTTCATAAACATATATGCCAACCACAGCTCAAGCATATACATACCTATAACAGAAGTGAAAAGTTATTTTAAGTCGCTTGCCATAAAGGGTGCCGCAGTTCTGGTAATTGAAAACTCTTTAAGATATGTGCTGCCGCCAAACCAAATGGCGCTGTCGCTCGCTGGATTCGTTCTGAAAAACCTCGTCATTTCGCTTCTCGAAAAATCTTTATATAAACCTGATGCGGTTCTGGAATTTAAAAATTACTATTACGCGGTTAATATAAGATTTTAAAGATTATTCATCCGATGACCTGCCCGCAAGATGCAGGCTCAAAATAATCAGCTCATAAAAACCTTTGCGGAAATTTCATGAAAAATAGGAGCCGGTTGGCTCCTATATGTTAAATAGTTATCCTGTATTGTGTGGTCTTCTAATTCAATACCGGCTCGCCGCATTCAGAGCGTATAAACTTCTTATCGCCATTTCTTCTCTGCTTAATTCACGGGGCCTGACAATAAACAGACTTTCCTCTGTCGGCGGCACAGCAACCGGCCTTTTCTTTTGCGGGTTCCTGTTAATTAGAGATAACGCTATTGTTTTTAAGTATGCCATTTATTACTCCTTTGGTTTTGGTTTTACTAAGTCAAGTTTTACTGTACAAATTTACCTTCTGACCTGAGAGATAACAAAGAATTATTTGCTAATTAGGCTCATTAAAAATATCACATAATACTGAAAAAAGGTTAATATTCATTGATAAATAACATAAATGTTTATAATTTGGCTCAATGATAA
Source organism: uncultured Ignavibacteriales bacterium (assembly GCA_964568655.1). GTDB lineage: Bacteria > Bacteroidota > Ignavibacteria > Tepidaquicellales > OLB5 > CAWFKW01. The sequence continues at coordinate 877 of CAZMRG010000018.1, forward strand.
TAATATAAAGTTGAAATATTTACATTAAATGGAAGATTCGAAACTATTCCGTATTCTAAGAACTTTCACGAAAAACGAATTCAAATTGTTTGAAAAATTTGTTAATTCGCCTTATTTCAGCTCCGGCAGAGATGTTACGGGCCTCCTCACGGTTCTGAAAAACTATTATCCCGAATTCAAAACAGAATATACCGGAGGCGCTGCTTTACACAAAGAACTTTTCCAAAACGCGGCTTACAATGAAAAGAGAATAAAAAATCTCATAATTGAACTTACCAAAATGGCCGATAAGTTCTTAATAGTTAACCGGTTTTTGAAAGACGAAAACAAAAAAGACAATTTACTTGCTTACGAATACAAGGAACGCAATCTTGAAAAATATTTTGCGCACTCGCTGAAATTTATTGAGAGTAAAATCGCACGGTCGCCATTTAACAGTTTTGAAAGCTTTACAAAAGAAGAAGAGCTTGAAAAACTAAACCAGGAGTACTTTGTAAATATTAACAAATGGGTTAAGGTAGTTGAATCAAAAAACAGGTATTCCGAATATTTCATATTAACTTTCCTAATCAGGTACCTGAGAATACTGAGAGAAAAACACGTAGCCGAAAGCGCCTACAATACTTTTTATGGCAACGAAGCTCTGGATGCCCTGCTGGAAACATTTAACGCTGAGAGATTAGTGAACATTCTTATTGAAAAAAATTACAAGCATTCCTATTTGCTTGCCATATACTTTCATGGATTAAAAGCTCTTGAGAACAGCGCCTCCAATGAGCATTATATGAAATTCAAAAGCCTTGCGCTCGAACATCTTGATAAGTTTTCACATACTGAAAAATATATGCTGTTTTCAGACATGGTCACTTACTGCATTGAAAAGGACAGGCTGAAACCCGGTTCGTTTATTGAAGAAGAGTTCAGTCTGTACAAAGACATGATACGGCACAATGTTTACAGCTGGACAGAAAATGAATACATGCAGATAGTCACATTCAGGAATATTATGATAACAAGCCTTGAACTAAAAGAATACATGTGGCTTGAAGAGTTTACACTGAACTATTCGGACAGGTTAAAACCGGAATACAGGGATAATATGAAAAACCTTGTGCTGGCAAATATCCGTTACGCAGAGGGCCGCTTTGAAGAAGCCCTCGCGTTCATACAAAAAGTCAAATATGACGTATTTCTTTACAAGGTGGATGTAAGAAACCTTGCCATGAAAATATTCTATGAGCTTGATATGTTTGAGCAGGCATTTTACTCAATAGATTCATATAGACATTTCCTGGCTAATACCCATGAACTGTCCGAATATTTTAAAGTTCAGAATATAAACTTTGTAAACCTGTTCGCGAAGATCCTGAAGGTTAAGGCTGATGGGAATTTTGAAGAATTGGAATTAACAATAAAAGAAATAAACTCAACGGACCCGCTCTCTTCCAGAAACTGGCTGCTTAATAAAACAGAGGAAATAATAAAAAAAGGAGCCGGGCAGCCTGACTCCTTTTAGGAAGTTTAACATTAGGCGTTTGTTCTTTACTTGATCAAAACCATCTTTTTCATTAAAGCTGTTCTTTTTGTGTTTTCTAATGATGTTACCTCAAGCCTGTAAAAATAAATTCCTGATGCAAAACCAGAACCGTCAAAACTAACTTTATATGAACCCGGCCTTAATGGCTCATTCACTAAACATGACGTTTCTCTTCCTAATGCATCGAAAATTCTTAATGTTACGTTCCGGCTGATTTCGCCATTTTCGGGAACTGAAAATTCAATCACTGTTGCCGGGTTAAATGGGTTCGGGTAGTTCTGTTCAAGTTTGTACCCGTTTGGAGCTTCATTACTTATTGGTATAACTCCCTGCGGCGGTCCGCCGCCATCGGTAGTTCTTAAAATTACACCGTTATCACCGATTGAAAGAAAATCTGTGTATGTTATTGTAATAATTGAACGTAAATTCTGAGCGGTTGGCGTTGTTTGACTGAACCAGTTATCGTTTGTTATACATCGGATTATTGTGCCGTTCGCTCCGCATGCAAGGGTAGAATAACCTATTGTAATGCTGTAAAGATTTTCAGTTGTGGGACTTGGAATTGATACCCATGTTTCGCCAAAATCAGTACTTTTTAGAATTATCCCTCCGGCCCCACCGGCAAGACACAGACCGGAAGAAATCACGTTAACGCAATAAAGGTTTTGGGAAGTCACGCCGGGTATTACCCGCCATTTAATTCTTTCACCATTTGGCCTGATAATACCGATGCTGTCCGCTTTCATAATTAACCCGTTATCGCCTACAAAAATAATTCCGCTTGATGAATTTATTCTGCGTCCCGCCGCCAAAACTGTAGCATCTGTGTCAGTTCTCCATGGATATAAATCATTTATATAAAAATTACCGCCATCGCCTGCAACAACATTCGCCTCGTATGAACAGCAGCCCTGTAAATAAGAATATGCTTTAAGATTCGGCTTCGGTTGATTTGTTCCTGTTACTATCCTGATGCATGATACCTGTGAACCTGACTTGCTGATATATGCGGCGCTATCGCCAACTGCATTGAAATCGTCGTTATTTTGCCCAAGCACAAATCTTATTGCAAATCTTTTTACGGCGGTATCCTGTGAAAATAACGACCAGTTAACGCCATAGTCTGAACTTTTGAAAACTATACCGCTGTCGGAACCAAGATAAAGATTATGGACAGCTGTTATAGAAAAAGAATTTAGATTCCTGGATGTAAAAGGCGATTGGATCACCCACCCGGTCTGTGAATATCCGGCGCTTAATAAAACGGATAAAATTCCCGTTATCAAAACTAATTTCTTCATATAATTCCTGTTAAATTTTTATTCATTCCCTGAATTATTTAATAAGCGCCATTTTCTTTACATCTGAAAACTCGCCGGCCTCGAGTTTATACAGGTAAATACCGGATGCTAATTGCGAAGCGTCAAAATCAATTTTATAAGAGCCTGCATTCATATTCCGGTCAACCAGATTAGCTGTCTCCCGTCCCAGCATATCGTACACGGTCAGTTTTACATATGTGTTTTTAGGCAGCTCAAACCTGATTGAGGTAGCGGGATTGAACGGATTGGGATAATTCTGATTCAATGAATACTTAACTGGAGTCTGGTTGTTTTCAATTCCTAAAGTTGTAGAGCATAGTATGGATGCATATGCATTTACTCCGTTTGGTCCGCTTGACCATATTGTAAGGCAATCATCGCCGCCGCCGTTTATATACCCGGCTCTTGGTTTAGCATATGTTGTATCGGTAATAAAATTACTTACCAAAAAAGGTGTAGCGCTCCATGCTGATCCGTTGAAAGCTTTATAAAATGCCTGGGGAATTGAGGGATTATCCTGAGCATAGGCGGCTTTGAATAAATTATTTGCTCCTTTGATAGCGGCTACATCAAGCGTTCTTGCACGATTTGTACTCGCATCAATAATTGCGCCGGTCCAGCTTCCTGCAATTGTTCCTCCGGTTGTTGTATTCAGAGCATATGGATCCCAGTTTGTTCCGCTGGTTTGCCTGACGTACGAAACCATCCCGCTGGTATAATTTGGCCCCCCGTTAAAACAAATCCTTGCTCCAACAGATGAAGCCGTCTCAGTTACAATAAGGTTCCCGGCGTTTGTTAAACCATAATTATCTGACCATGCCAGGTACATACTGTTAAAACCATAAGCTGCATCGCTGAAAACAGTCATAATTCTGTTGACTCCATTCTGCCGGTAATACCCAATATCTCCGTATGCAAATATTCTTGTAGCTGTTCCTAAATTGTTCCAGTAAAATCCCGATGAACCATTTGCCTGTGTGTAATCATATAGCGGCGCGGCGCTAACGATCGATGTCAACAGGACAAATTTTTGTTTTATAGCGTGACTCCCGTTGTGAAGCGAGTCAAGCGAGCATACAACATAAATATATGTTCCAATAGTATAATTTGTATTATCTGAACATAGCCTTGGGTTGTAGTAATTATTTCCTGCAACGTTACCCGGAAAATTAAGTATTGTAATATATCCCGGTCCGCCTGAAGTTTTAAACCTGAAGAGCATGCTTTTATCGCGGCCGTCGCTGTTATCTGTTAAACCCGCTACTCCAAACATCCAAACGTCAGTACCGTCATAAACCAGTTCTATATCTAGCTCATCGTTTCTGCAATTATAATCGAATGCCATCCAGATCAATCCGTAGTAATGCCATGATGAACCATTATTATCTGAATAATAAAACTTAATAGTATCCGTTCCGGTGTTATTGTACTGGCTTGATGCAACCCAAATTCTTCCGGCATTTGGCGCTCCGGGCGGAACCGTCTGCACCGCATTTGAAAATATTGAAAGCGTATGGATCGGCGATTCAATATAATCAGGTTCATGCGGTGGATTTTGAACATGCACTGTTTCAAAATGCCCCCTTGGATCTGATTGAACCCTGACTGAACTGCTGCCATTGAGAACGTTGAGCCGGTTTTGTATTTCCTCGGCCTTAGTAATATTACCGGATGTTCTGGCAGATTCAAGCTCATCCATTAATCTTTTATTTTCGGCAGAAAGCTTTAATGTTTCAGGCGGCGCTGTCGATAATTTTACATTTGACTGATTGCCATCTGAATTGAGATTATAAAAATCCGGCGCATTGATGTTGTTTTGCGCTGTTGAAATCCGCGATACGGTAAGAACAAATACCGCCAGGGCTAAAATAAAATAATTTATTGTTTTCATGATAATGTTTCTCTCCGTTTAATTAATAAAATCTCCCCCAAAAACAATTATTGTCACAAAAATATGATTGCCGGCAGGCTAGAACAAAGAAAGATTTAAAAAATTGTTTCCGGAAAAAATGGTTTTCTATCGAAAGTTTTCATCATTACCGGGTAAGTCTTTGTTTTTATATTAATTCTTCTTGGAATAATTCCGGTAATGGTTTTTGGAAAAAGGAGGTTGTAAAGATAAGTAAATATGTTTCCCGGAATTTAAGGTAAATTTAAAGCTGAATATTAAAAATTGAGCGGTCATGGGCTTTATTGATTGCAAAAATGGTTGTATATTGTTTCCCAAATTGAGCCATTTTATAATGATTAAAAGTAATCTTATAGACATATTAAAAACTTTTTCCCCCGCGGAAATGAAAGAGCTGCGTGATTTTGCAGGTTCCTCGTTTTACAATACAAACCCGAATGTCGTAAAATTGTTCAACATCCTCCGGCAATATCATCCGCGTTATATTTCGAAGAACCTGGATAAAAAGAAAATTTTTCCAAAAATATATGCAGGTGAAAAATATAAAGACGGCAAGATGCGGCTTCTGGTTCATTATCTGAACGAAATAGTTGAAAAATTTCTGGTGCATAAAAATATCACAGCAGATGCGCTCTCATACGATGTATTGCTTTTAAATGAACTGCGGGAAAGAAATATTTCAAATACTTTTGAAAAGAGGGTGAAGGAGACATATAAGAAGCTGGACAAAATTAAAATGAAAGATTCGGGGTACTTTATCAATAAATTCTATGTTGATATTCACAATCTGAATTATCATACAACTTTAGCTAAATATAAATATGACGATAAAGACAGCAGGCATAACCCCGAAGAAATATTCCGGAATCTAACAAATTTTTACAGCCAGAGATCATTTGAGCTTTACGAGATTTTACTGACTGCAAACTTTTTGTACGACTATTCTTTTAAGCTTGATATTTTCGAGAAGATTATAGCAGAGTTTGATAAAACAAAATTTACAGATGCGCCTGAAATACTATGCCGCTATTATTTGTGCATGATGTGGATAGATCAGGATGACCATTCAAATTATTACGAATTAAAAGAACTGGCATATAAACTAAGAGACAAGATTATGCCCAGGGCGCTTAATGCCGCATTTATTGGTCTCCATAATTTTTGCGTCAGAAACATCAGGGCGGGCAACAAGGAATTTGTCCGGGAGCTTTTTGAAATTTACAAAAAAGAACTTGAATTAGAATGCTACCGCCTGGATGGATATATAGAACATACTCTTTTCAGAAACGCTGTGGTTGTTGCCGCAGCGCTGAGGGAATTTGAATGGGCAAAAAACTTTATTGAAAAATACAACCACGAGCTTCATGAAGACATCAGGGAATCGTATTATCTTTACACTTACGCTTATTGTGAAACTGAAATTGGCAATTTCCAAAAAGCTCTGGAATATCTGTCAAAACTTAATACTGATGAGGTATATCTTAAGCTTGCAATAAAAATTCTGCAATGCAAGCTTTACTTTGATCTCCAATGGCAGGAACAGTTAAATTCGCTGATCGACGCTTCGCGTCATTTCCTTAAAAACGATAAAATTCTTTCACGTACGCAAAAGCAATTTTATACAGGATTTTTCAGGTCCGTTCACAAGCTTAACCTGCTGAGAAATTCATATAATTTGCAAAAGCTTGAGTCTTTAAAAGAAGAGATAAACAAAGATGAAAATTTACACGGCCAGGACTGGCTGCAAGCAAAAATAGCGGAATTTGAAAATAAAAAAGGAGCCTAGTAGCTCCTTTTTTTGGAATTTGGATATCGATCTTACTTTACCAATATCATCTTTTTTACTTCTGTGTAATCGCCTGATGTAATCCTGTAGAAATACAGCCCGCTTGAATAAGCGCTTGCATTAAAATCAACTTCATATTTCCCGGCATTCAATACTTCATTAGCCAGAGTTGTAACCTCTCTGCCCAGAATATCAAATACAGTGATTTTTGTTAAACCCTGCTTTGGAATATCAAATCTTATCTTTGTTGAAGGGTTGAACGGGTTTGGATAATTCTGCGATAACGTAAAATGACCGGGTACCAGTTGGGAAATTTGTTTAATACCTATGAAATCATTGATCCCTCTTCTGTACTCGCTGTAATCGGTTGCGGCAAAAATGTAGTTATTTAATATACATAAACCGTAGACTCTTTCCATGCCTACCAATCCTTCATTTCTTTGAGTCCAGTTCGTGCCGTTATCTGAAGATACATACACGCCATACCCATCAGATCCTGCAAAAATATTACTCCCGCTCATAGCAAATGAATATATACTTCGGTTAAGTAATGAGGTTTGGTGGTTCCATGATGTTCCGTTATCAGTAGATAAATATATACCTGCACTGGAATAAGTTCCGGCAAAGATATTATTTCCGTTTATAAATAAAGTCTGTATTATTTGGTTGTTCAATGAGGATTGATTCCATGTACTGCCGTTATCGGTAGATATGTACACACCATGTTGATAGGTACCCGCATAAACAGTGGCGCCGCTTATAGCAATTGAATAAACATCGCCGGTATTTAATGCACTGTGAGTCCATGTTAAGCCGTTATTGGCAGACATATATAATCCATCATAATAAACTCCCGCAAATATATTATTTCCGCTGGCTGCAAGCGAAACAATATATGGGATTACTAAAGTTGAAAGAGTCCAGGTAGACCCGTTGTTTGTTGATATATATAATCCGTCGGTATAAGTGCCGGCATAAACATTACTGCCATTTACAGCTAAAGAATAAATAAAGTGGCTATTTAATGATGTTTGAGACCAGCTGCTACCATTATCAGTAGATAAATACACCCCTGCATCAAATGTACCGGTGAAAATGTTGTTACCACTCACCGCTATTGAGCGTTCGGTCATACGGCCAATACCAGCCGTATCCATTGTCCATTGTGCAACGGAAATTTGGGAAAAAATTAAAATTAAAAAAATTGCTGATAAAATTGATTTCATTTATTTATTATTTATTGTGGGCGCCTGCCCGTTTATTTTATTTAAAATTCCCGCAGGAGGCGGGACCGCCATTAAGTAACTATAGTTACTTTATTAGCGCCATTTTCTTTACAGCCGTGAAACTGCCTGCCGTAATTTTGTATAAATACACTCCGCTTGAATAATTTGAAGCTCCCCAATCAACAATAAATTCACCTGCATTCAGGTTTTGGTTCACCAGTGTCTCTATTTCTTTTCCGGATATATCATAAACAACCATCTTCACAAAAGAAGATTTAGGAACAGCAAACTGTATTTTAGTTGATGGATTAAACGGATTGGGATAGTTTTGCGAAAGAGAAAACGCTTTGGGTATTACTGAGCCTATATTAATAATTCCTGCAGGATTGCCTGTTGGGTCGCGTTTATAATAAATCTCTAAATTCCCATCTCGCGAGTCCTGCCATACAATATGCACCGCGGTTCCTGAAAGCGATACTGACGGGTACGCCGAAAATGGCGGTGTGTTGGTAATTCGTGTATCTGCGCTCCAGGTCGCGCCTCCATCAGTGGAACGTTTGTAATATAATTGCTGGTAGCCGTCGCGGTTATCATCCCAAACAATATGTACAATTGAACCTGAGGAAGCAACAGAAGGGTGGCGTGAGTCTGCGGTATTATTGGTCAGCCGGGCGTCGGCGCCCCAGGTTGAGCCTCCGTCAGTTGAGCGCTTGTAATATACTTCAATGTTGCCATCGCGATTGTCTTCCCAAACAACATTTATTAATGAACCTGATACAGATATACAAGGGTCAGCCGAATTACTGTTTGTATCCGACAAATGTGTATCCGGTCCCCAGCTTACTCCGTTATCGGTAGAATGTTTGTAATAAATATGATAATTGTTTCCTCCGCGGTTATCGTACCAGACAACATGGATCAAGGAGCTATTCACCGCAATGGATGGATAATATGAAATACCGACGCTGTTTGTCAGACGCATATCAGCGCTCCAGCTAATACCCCCGTCTGTTGAATGTTTGTAATATATTTCATAGTCGGAATCACGTGTATCATGCCAAACTATATGCACCGCCGAACCTGATACTGCCAAAGACGAATATTGTGAATAAGCGGCATCATTAGTAAGCTGTATATCCGCTCCCCAGGTAGCGCCTCCGTCTGATGAGCGTTTATAAAATATATCATCATTTCCCGCGCCCTGTCTGTTATCCTGCCAGATCACATGAACGATCTGACCTGAAACCGCAACAGAAGGATTTTCTGAAAAAGCCCCGTCATTGGTAAGCCTCACATCGGTTCCCCATGTCACGCCTCCATCTGTTGAGCGTTTATAATATATTTCTAAATTCCCGTCGCGATAGTCCTGCCATACAACATGAAGCACATTCCCGTTCGATGCTATACACCATGTATTATTGTATGACGTGTATGAAAGAGAAGGATCATTTGTAAGCCGAACGTCAGTCTGCCATTGAGCAAATACGTTAAGAGTATTAAAAATTAACAAAACAAATAACAGTTTTCCGGAAAAAGTGAAATTCTTTTTGTCCATTTTTACATCCCTTCATTGCAGCTATAGAGCGTACAATCTTTTTTAAAATTTTAGTTGATCTAATTTGCGAGGTATTTCCCCTGGAGAATTGTATGCGTAATGAGGAATGATACTGTTTTTTTTAAACCCAAATAATAAGCGGCATACCGGCATGCCTTTTGCTGATAATGCGCTTCGAATCGCATTATCCTCTTATTATTCGGTTACTTCTGCTCTAATATAGAAGGCTAATTAAGGGTATCAAAAGAAACTTTGCGCTGCGTTTTCATCGCCTGAACAATTCAAAACAGTCCGAAATCCACTAAATTGCTTCGAATCTGCAATTTATTTCACTTATATTTCACTGAAATTATCATCAGATTTTTTATGTTAAACAGCCAGTTGATAGAAATATTGAAAACATTCAGCAGAGACGAACTCTCTGAATTCGGGGATATGGTCTGCTCTCCATATTTTAATAAGAAGTCAGCCGTAACCAAATTCTGGAAAGAGATAAATAAATATGCGCCTGATCTTATTTCGGAAAACCTCAGCCGGGAAAAAATATATACGAAAGTTTTCCCCGGTAAAGAATTTAATTATGGAACGATGAAGAACCTGGTGCATGATCTAACAAGGCTGGCTGAAAAATTCATTGAGATAAAGAATTATGATAAAAAAGGGGCAGAGCAGAATTTAAATCTTTTGGAAGGATTTCTGGAAAGGGGGCTCAATAACTATTTTGAAAAAAATGTAGCGTCTCTTGAAGCGAAGCTGGAAAATAAAAAGGGGACCCGCGGTTATCACCAAAGCAGGTATCTGATTGAGCTTTTAAAACAGAATTGCCTTATTCAGCAGAATAAGCACTACCTTACAATAGACAATATTAAATCAGCAAATGAATACTTAACTATGGGATATTTTATTGATGTATTCGATAATAATTATAATTCATTGTTCCTTCAAAATGAGCTAAGCGGGATTAATCAGAATTTATTCATTAAAAAAGTTCTGGGCTTTTTTGATAATGATCCGGTAGAAATGGATTTTCGGGTAAAGATCTATTACAATGCGTTCATGCTGGTTTCTGACGGCGATCCTAAATACTTCTATCAGCTGAGAGAACTATTTGAGCGGAATATTAAGAATTTAAGCGAAGTGCAGAAATATAATTTCTGCGTAGCTCTTGCAAACTACAGCGCTATCAAAAATAGCGCCGGTATTAGCGAATTCTCAAAAAGTGAACATGAAATATACCGTTACATGATCGATAACCAAATATACGGTATTGATAATGTTAAAAATATGGACGGAGCTTTTTACGTGAACGTTGCAGCTACGGCCCTGAAAGCTGATGAATTGAAATGGGCGCTGAGTTTTATTGAAAAGTTTAAAGGCATGCTGGCGGAAGATGTAAGGGAAAATTACTATTTCCATGCTATGATCGAATACAATTTAAAACTGAAAAACTTCAGCGAAGCTCTTGCATACCTCTCGAAAATAAAACATACCAACTATGCTGATAAACTGAATATTAAAAAATGGGATCTTATTATAGCCTATGAGCTGGGGCATTTCGAAGAGCTCAGGTATTTGATCGATTCTACAAAACATTTTGTTAAAAATGACACAAAGCTATCTTCTCTCGGTAAAGATAGACTTTATCGTTTTACTTCAATTGTAGCTAAGTTGGTTTACATGAATGAGATTAAAAGTAATCAACGCTCAAAAAATGACATACATATGCTTCAAGAAGAAATAAATAAACTAGACACCTCTCATAAAAGCTGGCTTCTCGAAAAAATTTCGGAGATGAAAAAAGGAGCTAATTAGCTCCTTTCTTAGTTATACTCATTATGTAAAACAGCGCTTAAACCGGCTCAAATGATCTATTTAAGTTTATTTACGTGGCGGGTTAAGGCTGATTTCCTGTTAGCGGCGTTGTTTTTGTGGATTATCCGCTTGGTTGCAGCTTTATCAAGAACTGATACGGCTCCTTTGAGTTCCTTTTCGCCGGCTTCTTTTGTCTTGGCTGATAGAACTTTCTTTAATGCGCTTTTTAACTTCGCTTTGTAATGTTTGTTGTACTCGGTTCTGCTTACAGTTTGTCTTGCTCTTTTTTGCGCAGATTTATGTCTTAATGGCATCTAAAAGTTCCTTTTAATAATTAATTTATCCGTTTATAATTGTTGAACTACAAAAATAACCATAACCTGCATGAAAATCAATTTACTAATTTAATTTAACCTCCGTTGGGGCATTTTTTAACAAAATTAGTAAAAACAACTTGGAAAAGAACAAGAACAAAATACTCTGGGTAGACGATGAGATCGAGCTTTTGCGCTCTAATATCCTGTTTTTAGAGGATAAAGGCTATGCCGTAGATAAAGCAACCAACGGCGAAGATGCAATTGAGCTCGTTAAAGATAAGAGCTATGACCTCATATTTCTCGATGAAATGATGGCGGGTATGGGAGGTTTGAAGACGCTTTCTTCGCTAAAAGACATTCAGCCTAATGTGCCTGTGGTCATGGTAACCAAAAATGAGACCGAGACACTGATGGAAGATGCTATCGGGGCGAAGATATCCGATTACCTTCTCAAGCCGGTTAATCCGAACCAGATACTTCTTGTCTGCAAGAAGTTTCTTGAAGGCAAGCGCATACAGGGCGAAACAGTCTCGCGCGATTATATAAAGGAGTTCAACCGAATTTCTATGGAAATGATGGAGCCGCTTGATTATACCGACTGGATAAGAATAAACGGCGACCTCACCCAGTGGGAAATGGAGCTTGACGAACATCCCGAGCTTGGCTTAAAAGATACTGTAACCGCTCAAAGACGTGAATGCAATATTGAGTTTTCAAAATTCTTCGAGAGAAATTATCTCGAGTGGATCCATGAAAAAAAGAAAGGCCCGATATTTTCGAATAAAGTCGTGGACCAGTATGTAATACCCGAGCTTGATTCAGGTAAATCCATTTTCTTTTTTGTTGTCGATTGTTTAAGGCTCGACCAATGGCTGCTGATGGAAAGACACCTTTATGATTATTTTAAAATAAATAAAGAGTTTTATTTTGGAATGATCCCTTCGGCAACGCCATATGCAAGGAACGCAATATTCAGCGGGCTCTTCCCCAGCGAAATAGAACAACATTACCCCGAGCTTTTTGCAAAAGGCGAAGACGATGAAAACAGCAAGAACAATTACGAAAAAGAATTTCTCGAGAAGCTGCTGGCGAGAAGAAGAATAAAACTCAGGAATGATTTGCGATATGTGAAGATTCTCGACCAGGAATTCGGCAAAGGAATTGAAAACAAGATCGCCTCATTCACAAGCACACATCTCAACGCAATAGTAGTAAATTTTGTGGACATACTTGCACACAGCCGCTCTGATAGCGCGGTACTAAAAGAAATTGCGCCGGATGAATCGGCTTACCGCTCGCTTACAGAATCATGGTTCGAGCATTCAGCTTTATTTTCAATGTTTAAGATACTCTCTCAGCAAAAGAACGTTAAGATAATTGTCACTACCGACCATGGAAGCATCCGCTGCCTGCGCGGGGCCAAAGTGCTTGGCGATAAGGAAACTTCGACTAATCTGCGTTATAAATACGGACGCAATGTAAAGTGCGACGACCGCCAGGCTATATTTATACGCAACCCGCATGATTACATGCTTCCCAAACGCGGCGGAATAGTTAACTATGTGATAACCAAAGAAGATTTTTATTTTGTGTACCCGACTGATTATCATTATTACCTGAATCATTATAAGAACACTTTCCAGCATGGCGGAATATCTATGGAAGAACTGATCCTTCCCGTTGTGACAATGGAACCGAAAGTATAAAAAATTATGCAGTAGAGACGCTTTACAAGCGTCTCAGAACTAAATTCAATAGGACCAGATTCATCAGAACTATATTTATCAGAACTAAATTTAACTGAACCGGCAAAATTCTACGAGGCACATGTAATGTGCCTCTACATTTTGTGGCGCTAATGACAAAAGATTTTACTGTAGTTACAAAGAACGCCGAAGAAACTCAGAACGTTGGCAAGCAGTTCGCCGCTAATTTAAAAGACGGCGATGTTGTCGCGTTGTACGGCGATCTGGGAAGCGGCAAAACACAGTTTGTGAAAGGCATATGCAGCAAACTTGGCACAAAACAGGTCGTCAACAGCCCGACTTTTATTATAGTAAACGAGTACACAACAGAATCATTGCTTAAGATATTCCATTTTGATTTCTACCGCCTGAAGCATTATGACGATGTTTACTCAATCGGATTTGATGATTACATGAACAACCGCGGCATAGCGCTTATCGAGTGGCCCGAGCTTGTTGAAGACTCGCTTCCTAAAGATACAAAGAAAGTCCGCATAGCCCATACAACTGAAAATGAAAATTACAGGTATATCAAAGTGGAGAATACAGAGCTTTGAATATCCTTCTGATTAATTCCGGCGATAACAACGCGTTTGCCGCGCTAAGCGACGGCGTAAATTTGTTTGTATCTTATGCAGCTGATTTCAAAAACGCAGTCTCTAAAAAGCAGCCGGATAACCTAATCAGCTCGCTGCGCAGGATCGGCGCTGACCATAGAGAAGCTTTAGAAAACGTGAAGGCGGTTGCCGTAACTACAGGGCCAGGGTCGTTCACAGGGATCAGGGTCGGACTTGCAATTGCAAAAGGATTTTCCGCGGCGAAAGATATCCCGATCATTCCAATATCAAATTTTGAATTGCTCTACAACCGGCTTCCGGATACTTACAGGGAAAGAAAATGTTGTATTCTGATACCGGCAAAGCTCCCGGAATATTACTATTCTATTTGGCAGCGTGGCGCTGAAACAGAAAAAGGCTGTATTGATTCAGGCCAATTGTCGTTAATTTCGGATAAAAATACAACAATTGTGGGTAATTTTATCGCTGAAACTAACGCAAAACATTCTTATTTTGAATGTCTTAATGAAGAAAATTTGGGTTCGGAGCTTGATTCAATGCTGAGGCTTGCCCTGAGTTATTTTGAAAAAGGGCTTCTGAAAAAACCTGAAGAAACCGAACCTCTCTATATGAAGGATTTTACCTTCAGGAAACAAAAGTAATTATTTGATACATAATTTTTGATATTTTATTTTATTATATGGCTTGGTTTAAACGTACAAAAGATAAGATAGAAGCCGAGACTCACCGTAAAGAAGATATCGGCGAAGGTAACTGGGTAAAATGCCCCAACTGCGATGAAATAATGCATAAAAAGCAGTGGGAACATAATTTCTTCCTTTGCACAAAATGCGAATTTCATTTCAGGATTGGCAGCGAAGAATACTTTACGCTTCTTTTCGATAACGCCAAATACAGCGAATTTGATAAGAAGGTAAAATCAAAGGACGCGCTTGATTTTGTAGATACAAAGAAATACAAAGACCGCCTGGAAGAATCCATAAAGAAGACAGGGTTATACGATGCTATAAGGAATGCATCGGGCGAGATAAACGGCATTGAAACAGTAATTAGCGCAATGGATTTCCAGTTCATTGGCGGCAGCATCGGCTCGGTTGTGGGCGAGAAAATTGCACGCGCTATTCAAAGAGCCATAAAGCTTAAGGCTCCATATATTATTATTTCCAAATCCGGCGGCGCAAGAATGATGGAAGCCGCGATCTCGTTAATGCAGCTTGGAAAAACCTCTGCGTGGCTTGCAAAACTTGCTGAACACGGGCTGCCGTATATTTCAGTTATTACCGACCCGACTACGGGCGGAGCCTCCGCAAGCTTTTCTATGCTTGGCGATATTAATATTGCGGAGCCGAATTCATTAATAGGATTTGCCGGACCAAGAGTTGTAAGACAGGCCACCGGAAAAGATCTACCTAAAGGATTCCAGCGCGCTGAGTTTGTTATGGAGCACGGGTTTTTAGATTATGTTGTAAGCAGAAAAGATCTGAAAGAAAGAATTTATTATTCGCTTCTCTGGTTCACAAAGTAATATGTAATATGTATTGCGAGCGGTCGCAAGTGCGACCGCGTGGCAATCCCATAGATAGCGTTTATATCTTTTGAAAATTAACATAGGGGCAAAGTCCCCTTATTTTATATACGGGCTTAGATGAAGATCATCCATACAGTAAAGAAGGCACAACAAGTTACAACTAAATTGCGCAGCGAAGGCAAAGTAATCGGCTTTGTCCCCACGATGGGATATTTGCATGAAGGCCATTTGTCGCTGATTCGCATTGCCCGTAAAAAAGTCAACGTTGTTTTCGTTAGCATATTTGTTAATCCTCTTCAGTTTGGACCAAATGAAGATTACACACGCTATCCACGGGATTTTAAGCGCGATGAAAAACTGTGCAAAAGCGCCGGCGCTGATTATGTTTTCTATCCTGATGTAAAAGAACTATACCCTGCAGATTTTTCAACGTATGTTGATGTCGAAAAAATTACCGGTATGCTTGAAGGAGAAATCCGCCCGGGACATTTCAGGGGCGTAACCACCGTCGTTTTTAAATTATTTAATATTGTTCAGCCGCATTTTTCTGTATTCGGGCAAAAAGACGCGCAGCAGGCGGCGGTTATTAAAAAAATGTCGGTTGATTTAAACTTAAACCAAAAAATTATTATCGCCCCTACGCTCAGGGAAGATGACGGACTTGCAATGAGTTCGCGGAATATTTACCTCGCTAAAGCTCAAAGAAAAGACGCGCCATATTTGTTCAAAGCGCTGCAGTACGCAAAAAGAAGAATTGAAGACAAGGGTTATAACAGGGACATCAGTTTCTTAAAACACCAGATGCAAAAGCTGATACAATCGCGCCCTTCTGTAACAAAAATAGATTATATAGCGTTTAATGATAGCGGAACGCTGGAACCGGTAACTTCGTTTAAAGAAAGCAAAAAAAACAAAGAAATTGTTGTATCGCTGGCGGTTAGGTTTGGCAAGGTGAGGCTAATTGATAATATTTTGATAAATATTTGATACAAACATATTATCAATTTTTCACCTTTTTTGAAAGTTTTTTTGAATTATTTTGTAGAATAATATCAAGATTTTTGAATAAAAATAACCCAATCATGAGGTTGAATCTTGTTATTTTTACCATTTGTAGTTAATTTAATGAAAGTATTTACATCATTAGACAAATCTTAATTAACTCATTAAATTCTATCTTCAAAAAAAGAAATTGATTATTATAATCCAATAAATTTATGAGTGATAGAGACGATTTATTAAAAAACGCTAATATTGAAAAAATTGCTCAGGATGGGCAAAAAATATACGACAAGATAAAAGTGAAATATGAACCTGCTCATAATGGTGAGTTTCTTGCAATTGAAACTGAAAGCGAAAACGCATATTTAGGAAAGACCAGCGCTGAAGCGGTAGAAATTGCGAGGGAAAAACATCCTGACAAAGTTTTTTATGTGATAAAAATTGGTTACGCTGTAGCCGAAACATTAGCTGCATTAGCCAAGCAATGGATATAAATGGTACACGGGCTTTTTGTGCAAAATATTCCGCTCGTTCCTGTAACTATTGCATGGCAGCGTTCGATACAAACAGTTGATTTTATTTTGGATACTGGCTTTACCGGGGATTTGCAGGTAACAACGAAAATGGCAGAGGAACTTGGACTTAAAGTTGTTGGAGTAACTCCGACTCAAAACGCTACCGGGCAAACAGTAAATACACCCAATGCATTGGCCCTGGCATCTATGGAAGGAGTAACGGTTTCAGTACAGGTCTTGATATCTAACAGTTTTCCTCTGGCTGGAATTAGTTTCTTAACAAAATATGGATACAAAGCAATTGTTGATTGCAAATTTAGAACAGTAGTTTTGCAAAAATAGGAATAAGCGACAAGTCCTTTGATATCAAGCCCGTCCCGAAGCGGGTTTTTTAATGTTATGGAAACAAACTCTAATGATTTTGCGTTCTATATTAAAACGATTTGCATTTTCTATAAATTTAAAACTAGGAAAATTAAAATGAGACGCATAATGTGTAAATCGAAGATTCACCGCGCAAAGGTGACTGAAGCGAATTTATACTACGAGGGAAGCCTGACTATAGACAGCGATCTGCTTGAAGCAGCCGACATCCTGCCGTATGAACGCGTCCAGGTTGTTAACGTAAACAACGGCGAGCGGTTCGAGACTTACGCAATAGCCGGCAAAAGAAGAAGCGGGATTATTTGCCTCAACGGCGCAGCTGCGCGGCTCGGACAAGTGAATGATGAAATTATTATTATTACTTACGGCACCTACAGCGAAGATGAAATGAAATCCTACAAGCCAACGGTCATACTGCTGGATAAAGAAAACAAGATCATAGATATTAAACGCGACCACGAAATAGTGGAAGTGTAAAATCAATTCAAGAACTTTCCTGAGATTTTCTCAGACTTTCCATCGGAGATTAACCAACAATTTTACATCTTTATAAATAAAGAAAAAAATATGAAAAATATTATTTTTACTGTTTTTGCTATCGCAGTAATTTTCACCGGCGCCTCAAACGCGCAAAAAATTTTCAAAGTTGCATACGAATCACAGGCGGATATAAAAGTATACGTTGAACAATATGAGTCGCAGGCCGATTTGAATGTATACATGGTTAAATACGAAACGCAGGCATCTAAAGACGGCTTATGGTTCAGCGAAGATTATGAGAGCCAGGCGCAGTATAAGGTATATTTTGAGCAATATGAATCGCAGGCCGATCTGAAAATACATTTTGTCGATTATGAAACGCAGGCAGGGTGGCTTAATGCCTCGAAATCATGGATGCTGAAGTTTTAAAAGTAAATAATGCCAATAACAGATACTAATTTCGTAGAGCAAAACGAGGCAAAACGCCAGTTGGAGCTTGCCGCGCTGATGAAAAGCATTAAAGGCGTTGAAAGCCCTGTGAATAAAAAACTCGCCGTAACTATTTTAGCCGCAGGACTCGGTAAGAGAATGAAGAGTCCCGATAAACCCAAGGTTATGTTTGAGATTTGCGGCAGACCGATGATACAGTATGTTGTGGAGCTTGCGCTTGATGTGAATGCTGAGAAGATCGTCCCTATTGTTGGGCATCACCGCGAACAGGTTATCGATTTCCTCGGCAAACTTTATCCTGACGAACATATCGAATATGCCGTGCAGGCTGAACAGCTTGGGACCGGGCATGCAATCATGCAGACAGAAAGCCTGCTTAAAGATTTCGACGGCGAAGTGTTAATTCTCTCAGGCGACGTGCCGTTGCTAAGGCTTGAAACGGTACAGTTTCTTATTAACGAACACTTTGACAATAATAACGGGGCTACATTACTTACAACGGTATTCAGAGATTCAAACGGATACGGCAGAATTGTGAGAGATGAAAACGGGAAATTCGTTAAGATCGTTGAGGATAAAGACGCAACGGACGAAGAGAAAAAGATAAAAGAGATAAACCCAGCAATTTATATTATTAATAGCAAACTGTTATTTGATGCGCTGAGCAAAATAACGACTGAAAACAACCAGAAAGAATACTACCTGACCGATATTTTTCAATTTATTCCGAAAGAAAAAATAGGAACGGTAGTAACAGATGATGAGCTTGAAGTTACGGGCGTTAATTCCATCGAGCAGCTTGCCGAAATGGAAAAAGCTTTAGAATCACAAACGTGATTCTGTTCATATAATGTGCAGGAAAATAAAATTGTTACCTCGCCCCCGTCGCTTCGAGCCACCCCCTCTCCATATGGAGAGGGGGCCGGGGGGTGAGGTAACGCAGCATTTTGTAACTATTGAAACCTGGAAATATTTTGTGTAACGTGAGTTGAAAGATTCCAAAATCGCCGTTGTTTTCTTCGCCGAAGATAAAATTTGTCTTGCGTTCTCCCTTTTAATAATAATTTTTCAGATATATTTCGGGCTATACTCCGCTATCACTGCGCCGCTGATAGGCTTAACGCTGCTGCTTGCGCTTATTTATTTTCAATCGCGTTCAAATTCAAAACTTTTGAAATTTTTCAGAAGTTATATTCATATTCCGTTTTACGGGATAATATTCACCGCGTTCCAAACATTTGCTCATAAACTGAATCCGACTGATTATGACCAGCTACTATTAAAAATAGATAACTCCATTTTCACTTTCGATATTACTGTTTGGTTTCAGCAGTTTATAAGCAGGCCTTTAACCGAATTATTGACTCTTTCCTATTTTTCATATTATGTCTTGCCCACGCTCACTTTTCTATTGCTGTTTCTTCTGAAAACGAGAAATGATTCTTATTCCATTACAAGGAATTACTTGCTTGCAATCGTTATCGGTTGGTATTTTGCTTTTGTTTGCTACATTATCCTGCCCGCCGCCGGACCCGACATTGCTTTTCCGCAGCATTATACAGTTCAGCTTATTGGCCTATCGCCGCTAACAAACAACTATCTTGAAAGCATCGGCAAATATTTGCGCGAAGCGCATGTACGAAATACGTTCCCAAGCATGCATTTCGGGATAATTCTTATCACAAATTATTTTGCGTTCCGCTTCAGAAGAAAATATTTCCTGTTCTGCACTTTGCCGCTCGGCATCCTTCTCGGAACCGCAACACTTTACTTAAGACAGCATTATTTAATAGATTTAGTTGGTTCTGTCGTAATTGCATCAGCTTCAATTTATTTATCCGGACGATTTAATAAATAATCTGTCATTCCCGCGA
>CAZMRG010000018.1:20996-37135 GCA_964568655.1 uncultured Ignavibacteriales bacterium
GACGTTTGACGATTTCCTTCCAAACTGGAAAGCCCTCTCGTTTGAGGAAAGTTGAAGAGCGCCGTTGGCGCTCAGGTGTGAGGTAAAAACATGTTCATTACCTACTGTCAACATCAAAATTCAAACTTTTATGCTTCCTTTTCTGTTATGCTATATTAATCACATAAATTAATAATACTCATGAATAGAAAACTTGAATTTATATCAAATCCGGAGCTTAATTCACACGAAACAGGAGTTTTAAATCCGCCCGAAGAACATGAAATTTTTGACGCTTATTCAAATGCTGTTATAAACGCGGCGGAGCTTGTAAGTCCCTCAGTAGTTAAAATTGATGTAAAACAGAAATCTAAGAATAACAAAGAGCAGGGCGGAAGCGGCTCTGGATTCTTATTCACGCCGGATGGATTCATTTTTACAAACAGTCACGTGGTTCACAAAGCTACAGATATTAAAGTAACTTTTCCCGATGGACGGGAATTCTTAGCCGACTTAACAGGCGACGATCCGGATACCGACCTGGCGGTAATAAGAATTAATCCTCCAAAAGTGAACGCACTTGTATTGGGCGATTCAAATAAAATTAAAGTGGGGCAGCTTGTAATCGCCATCGGCAATCCGTATGGATTCCAGTACAGCGTAACAGCAGGCGTTGTAAGCGCGCTGGGGCGCACGTTCCGCTCGCATAACGGCAGGCTGATAGATAATATTATACAAACTGACGCTGCGTTAAACCCGGGTAACTCCGGCGGACCGCTTATCAATACAAAAGGAGAAGTTATTGGAGTTAACACTGCTATCATACCGCATGCGCAGGGAATTTGTTTTGCAATCTCGGTGAACACCGCTAAATTTATCGCGACTCAATTAATTAATGAAGGCAGGGTTAAAAGAAGTTACATCGGCCTGGCCGGACAGACAATTAAAATTCACAGGCGCATAATAAGATTTCATAATCTTAAATCTGAAAGCGGCGTATTTGTTATTTCGGTTGAAAAGAACTCTCCTGCCGAAATAGCGAGGCTCAGAGACGGCGACGTGATTCTCGCATTCAAGGGGAACGATATTACAAGCGTTGACGACCTGCATAAATTATTGACTGAAAATGAAACGGGATATTCATCCGAGCTGCATATATTGAGGGGAACAGAATTGAAGATACTTTACATTACGCCAGTTGAAGTAAAAGAACAAAATTAGGGAATAAAAAAAAGGACAGCCGAATCCAGTTGTTTTCTTGACTATATTACTATCTCTTATTTAAAATTTATTTCCCTTTCGGGCAGGAATGTTCTGTTGTACATGGCGGCGGTTCGGGCGGTTCATGATTGTAATCGCGTGAGGATCCATCTAAATATGACTGACCATCAGGATCAAGAGGATTCGAAAAAGGAACGTATGAATCTAATGGGTCAATATCCTTTTTTAACGAGGCAGTAATTTTTGTTAATTCTAAAGAAGGAGCATCCGCCATTCTAATCCCCTTCAAAACGCTTAAATCAGATGAAACACCCACTCTTTTAAGTGAAGTGTCATCCTGTGCAAATGTTATGCCGGCTGCAATCAATAACAGAAAAATTGTAAACGATGTTTTTTTCATAAAATTATTTATTTTTATTAAAAAAAAAGCCGTACACTTATGATAACCCGTTAGTTATTATAAAGTTCCGGCTTCAATTTCTTTAGCAAATAAACAAATATAAATAGCCTTGCGTTTCTAATTCACTGTCGCCTCGGTATGTGAGTCAAACGTGATATCCTGCCCGTCGGGAAAATGCATCCTCAAATCAAATTCTATATCCGGTTTAAGGCTCTTCGCAATTGGGCAATGTACGGCAACCGCTTCAAGCAAGCCGCGTTTTGCAAGCGGTATGCCGGGCGAGAAATTTATTTCGGCAACAAGTTTTATGATTCTCCTCGGCCTGTCTGCGCTCATGTGTTTTTCAACGCGGCATGTTGTGCCGGTGATATCAATTTTTCTTTCTTCAGCCGTTGTTGCCATTACCGTAAGCAGGCTTGCGCCAAGAGAAGCGGCGGCAAGATCTGTCGGCGAAAATGTTTCGCCTTTGCCGTGACTATCTTCCGATGCATCTGTGTTAACTATTTGTCCGCTTGGTTTGTGTTCGGCCTGGCAGTGAAGTTTCCCTGTGTAAGTTACATTGATTTCTACCATGTGAGTGTTACTCCTTGCCCAAAGATAACGACAAATTGAGAGTATAGGTATAACAAAAAGGGTGTATTGGTATAGTTTATTTCTGTCCCGCGTCGAGTGCGGGTAAACTACGGCGGGAATCTGGTTCATTCTTTGGGCAGATACACAGGATACCCTGTAAAATTTCGCTATTTTATTATTCCAGGCATCCTAAGCCGGTTAGTTATTCTTATATTTACTTCTCTCTACGAGTCGTAAACCGAACATTAGTTGACAGAGAGGAAAATCATATAACCAATTAGATCCCCGCTTTCGCGGGGATTGTTAAAAAGTATGAAAATTTACCTCTATTTTCACGTCCGGATGCAGGCTTCTTGATACGGGGCAGGTTTTAATTGCCTCCTGCAGAATTTTGCTTTTTTCAGGGGGTATATCTTTCGGGAAAATGACTTCGACTGCAAGTTTTGCAATCTTCCTCGGCAAGTCAGAAGTCATGTGTTTTTCCACATTACAAACTGTCCCTTTCATATCAATATTCCGTCCCTTAGCTGCTATTCCCATTATTGTCAGATAACATGTGCCAAGGGCTGTTGCAACCAGATCAGTTGGCGAGAAGGTCTCGCCCTTGCCCTGGTTATCCGGCGGGGCGTCGGTAATAATTGTATTCCCTGTTGGTTCGTGTGTAGCGAGGCAATGGAGGTCGCCTTCGTAAGTACTGTTAATTTTGACCATAATATTTCCTTTCAAAAAACTTTACCTACAAAGTTACGGAAATATATAAGGGAATAATATAAAAAAAGAAGGTTCAGCTTTCACTGAACCCTCTTTGACGTCTACAAACTGTAAGCCACTTTCTTCAATCAGAAAATAACATTACAGGAGGAAAGATTGTTGTTTTAGAAACTCACTATTCCGTGAATTAATAATCTCGAATCCGTTTTAGTCGAAGTGCCGTCATATTTGACTACATACTGGCTTTGATATGTTAACGACTGGTATGAAACAGCAAGCGTCAGGTTGTTGTTCGGCTTGAACGCAAGCGCAAATATCATCAGCGACTGCTTATCAGTATTGTTGTTGAATGTTGTTATTGAAGCGCTTGAGTTATCCGTGTTCGGATCGAATGAATCATATCTTGCTATAAGCGAGAGCTTATCGTGAAATGATTTCACAGGCGGACATAATTCCAGGTATCCTGAAATACCCATTGAATTTGTTTTTGCAACTGAGTCAATCTTTGCAGCCGGGTCCTGGTTTGACTGCATGCTGAGCTCGCCGCCTATTTTGAAAAATCCTGCATTCTTGAAGTTAAATCTTAAGTGCGCCATACCGCCGAAACGGTTTCTAACGTATTGTGTGCCAACTCCGCCGTCTGCAGGATTAACGGTTGTGTTCTCGCCAAGAGCTAATTTTCCAAGATACATGTATCCGCCAACAGTTAAATCGGTAATTCCTGTTGGACTTTTCTTGAGCTTTGCTGCCGCATCTGTTTTTTTCTTTATCTGTCCCGCTAACGGATGGATAAATAAAGACGCTTCGAAATCTTTAAAGCGGTTATCGAATGAAAGATTTTTATAACCGTTACCGTTCAATACATCCGCGTAAAGTTCAGCGTAACCTTTTGGAAGATTTAAGTTAGTTTCAAAGCCGAGGTCAGCTGATGAAAAATAAGAACCTGTGTTTTGAGTTATTGTGTTTCCAACTCTTGGAGCTGATGTTGTATAAGTATAATCTGTGAGAACTTTTGCAATTCCCCTGTATCCCCAGTAATTTTCGTTCTTCTCTATCCATCTTTGAGGAATAATTCCAAGGCTGAATCCGAGCGACATACCGTTATCTTTCATCATCGGGGTGTATGTCAAATTAGCGTATTTTAAAAGGACAAAGTACTGGTTAGCTACTCCTGAAACCTGCTGAACATCGGGAGTTATCCTGGCTTTTATCTGCGGAGATAATGAAGCCAATACGTTTATATAAGCTCTTTCAAGGAAGAAGCTGTTTTTACTTGTTTCAAACTGGTTCTTTGTCGGGTTATATCCAAACGCCGCGTTTGAATTTAAGCCAATAGAAGAAGTATCCAGCTTTTGAATAAACTGCGCGTTATCTACGTTGTCTTCCCATCCCGTAAAAATCACTCCCCCAATTTTTACTTCCGGTTTGAAATCGTTTTGTGCAAATGATAACGATACGCTCAAGAACAATAGCAAAATGCTGATAGTAATTCTTTTCATTTGTCGTAAATTTAATTTAGGTTTTTTGAATTTGTCATGTAAAGTTAGCATTAAGTTATTAGGAAATTATTGCCGGAATGTTAAGAATGAATTAAGAAAAGGGGCTGTTTTAACGTGTTTAAGCGATATTTATAAATATGATAAAGTTTAACGTAATAAACAACAGCAGGACAAAAGCCTTAGCTTCTGCCCTGCCGCCGGTGTTTCTTAAGTACCCCCCCAGAACTTTTTAGTTCTTCCCGTTCAATATAAAGGAAGAAGTGAGCTCTACTTTGCCGTCTAACATGGCGTGTACCCTGCAGTATTTCTCTTCAGAAAGTTCAATGGCCCGTTTTACATCTTCCGGGTTCAGGTCGTCGCTCTCTATATTATACTTCAGGTGGATCTTTTTATATACTCTGGGTATGGCCTCCGCTTCTTCAGCCTCAATATCAACGTTAAACTTCTTAAGGTGCTTCCTTGCTTTCGTGAATATCAATACGCAATCCATCATTGTGCATCCCGCAAGCGATTGTAATAAAAGCTGCGCAGGCGATGCTGCCGTGGCGTGCTCGCCGGAATCCATCAGAACTATTTTTTCGTTATCGGTATGTCCTTCAAGCCTGTAGCCTTCAAGCCAGTCAACCTTTGCTTTTTTTATCATATGTCAAATCATTTTAGAGAAACGGCTTTCCGCATTCCTGTGAATGTTTCGGGCTCTCCTCAAATGTTAAATGAATTTTTTTCCTTTTGCAAATATCGTAAGCTCTTCCCTGAACTTAGGGTGAGCTATGCTTATCAATGCGTTAACTCTTTCTCTCACATTCATTCCGTGAAGATCGACCGCGCCGTATTCAGTCACAACAAAATGCACGTCGCCGCGCGAAGTTGTAACTCCCGCTCCTTCTTCAAGATGCGGCACTATGCGTGAAAGCGTTCCGTTTTTACATGTTGCCGGCATAGATATGATAGGTTTGCCGCCTTTGGACCTTGCAGCGCCTCTTATAAAATCAACCTGTCCGCCGAACCCGCTGTAAAACCTGTAGCCAATAGAATCTGAACATACCTGCCCGGTCAGGTCTATCTGCAGGCAGGCGTTAATTGCCATCATCTTATCGTTTCTTGCAATTGTAAACGGATCGTTGATAAATTCAGTCGGGCGCATCTCCACAAACGGATTATCGTTTATGAAATCAAAAAGCTTCCTGCTTCCAAGAACAAATGACGTTACCATTTTTTCCGGAAGAAGAGTTTTAGCCGCGCAATTAATTACGCCTTTTTCTACCAGCGGAATTATTCCGTCTGAAAACATCTCGGTATGAATTCCAAGATTTTTGTGATTGGTCAGCGACGATAAAACCGCGTCGGGGATCGCGCCGATACCCATCTGCAGGGTAGAGCCGTCTTCTATAAGCTCTGCGATATTAGCGCCAATTTTATTGAACACTTCAATTTCTTCAGGCGTTTTGTTTAAATGAGCGTTCGGGAGCTCCTGCAGATCCATTTCCGCTTCAACCGCATAATCTATATCGCTTATATGAACAAAACTATCGCCGTGGCACCGCGGCATTTTAGGATTGATCTGCGCAATTACATAATCTGCAACTTCTGTGGCGGCTTTCGTGCAGTCAACCGAAACTCCAAGGCTGCAGAATCCGTGTGAATCAGGCGGAGATACCTGGATCAATACCACGTTCACTTTATGCTTGGTATCATGTCTTATTAATCCGGGGATTTCCGAAAGAAAGATCGGCATGAAATCTGCGCGGCCTTCATTTACCTGCTTCCTTGTATTTCCACCGAGGAAAAATCCGTTGTGCCTGAAACTTTTTTCCATTTCCGGTTTCATATACGGGACATCGCCAAATACCATGATGTGGCATATTTCAGCGTTCGTGATTTCATCTTTCCGAAGCGCCATAGCGTCAACCAAAGCTTTTGGATACGCACAACCGCTGTGTATATAAATCCTGTCATTCGATTTAATAACGCTTACAGCTTCTTCAGCGGTAACATATTTGCTCAGGTATTTTTTCCTGATTGCTGTACTTACTTCTTTATTTAACAAGTCCATACTCCTTAATATTTATATTTTTATTGGTTTCAATTTTTTTTCATAATCAGGATGTTCCAGTACTACATTAACCGATCGCCATTTAATACATAGTTTCAAAAACTTCTATACAAAAATAGGCAGATTTGAGGCGCCCTTGCCATGATGTTCATCACAAAAAAGTATGATAATTATCATGTTCTTAAAATATTGATTTATCAGATATTTAAAAAGCCGGAATGGTCTGATAATTGAAGATTTTGAAATTAATCGCTCATAATGGTGAAAACTGGCGCTATTCTTGTTTTATTCGTGTTTTGCAAATAAAAAAATTGCATTCACTTATCCTTTAAGATAGGGTTTTTTTAGACGCCTTTATACAACCTTTCTGATAAAAATTCAGGCAAGCCTGCCGCCAGGATCTTATCAGACGCCTTCTTAATATCGTATTCAACTCTCTCGTACCTGAATTCGAATTTATTTGAATCAAAAACCCCGAAACATAATTTCGGATTTCCATCGCGCGGCTGACCTATGCTGCCGACATTTACAATATATCTTCTGTCTTTCCGTACAGATGTATGATCAACCTTATGTGCGGCGCTTTCATACTCTTCATATATTACAGGAATATGTGAATGGCCTATAAAACAAATTCTCTCTTTGAATGCCTGGAAATTTTCAGCGGCGCGTTCTTCGGTGAGCACATATTTATATTTATGAGGCAGAAGCGGGGAGGCATGAACAAATCTCATGTCCTGTTCGGAATGCGTCAAATGCAATGTCCTGAAATAATCGATATGCTCCCGATTCAATTGGGTTCTTGTGTGGGTAGAAGAGATGCGTGCGTTATCAGAAAATCCATCGGACAGCGAATAATTAAATTGCGCCTCATCATGATTGCCGAGCGTAACAACATCGCACCGCGACTTAATTATCTCAACAACTTCATTCGGCTGGGCGCAGTAATCAACCAGGTCTCCTAAACAAATAATGCGGTCCGGCTTTATTTCGTCTATTCTCTTAAAACAAGCGTCAACCGCTTCAAGGTTGGCGTGAACATCTGATATTATCGCGAAAATCAAAATTCAAAAAAATTTAAATTACTGTCAGAATTTTATCTCAGGCTTTCTTCAAGCGCGGTGGATGCATCTGTTTTTTCATCGCGGTATTTAATTATCACCGGCGTGTATATTGATAAGTTATTCCTGATACCGAAATTATTTTTAAGCGGCCTTGAACCGGCCACTACTACCGCGCCTTCCGGAATTATGAGCGGCTGGTCCTTTGTTTTTTTGTAGATTGTTTCTTTCACGGAGTCATAGACCGGGGTCGAACCTGTGATAATGCATCCGGCGCCGATCACCGCCCGCCTTGAAACAATTGTCCCTTCATAAATTCCGGAATTACCGCCTATCATCACATCATCTTCAATTATAACAGGAACTGAATTTATCGGTTCAAGCACGCCGCCTATTTGCGCCGCCGCCGATAGATGAATTCTTTTACCCAGCTGCGCGCATGAGCCAACAAGCGCATGCGAATCGATGAGCGAGTTTTCATCAACGTACGCGCCGATGTTAATATACATTGGAGGCATACAAATAACGCCTTTACCAATATATGAGCCGTTACGTATAGTTGAACCGCCGGGAACAAGCCTCACATTATCAGACATCACTAACGGTTTTAACTTTAAGTTATGTTTATCATAGAACCGGAAATTTTTATCAACAGACATATCTTTAAGCTTTCCAAGCCTAAAGCCGAGTAGTATTCCTTTTTTAACCCAGGCGTTTGCATGCCACACACCGCTTGTCTTTTCAGCAGAGCGCACTTTGCCGGCATTCAGAAGCGACACCATTTCTTTGAACGCTTCCATTGCCTTAATTTTTTCTTTGCCGCGCAGCTCTTTGGAATCGTAATACTTTTCTATGTTTTTATCTAAGCTCATTGAATGTGTTGGTTGATGATAATACTAATATAACGAGGCGTTTTACCCTATTCAATCAAAATCCTGTTTCCACAACCAATATTTCCTTTATTGTCAATGTAGGGACGCATGTAATGCGCCTCTACCGGGTATTTCATATTTACAGATTTACCGCTGAAAGGACGCAGATTGCCAATGATTAACGCTGTATACACGAATATATCATCGGCATACTTTAACATAGTTATAATTTGCTTTCATTTTATATTATCAATATGATGATTATCTTATTGTTCTCATTTTTAAAAATTTAACGCAAATATTGATTAAATCCATTAATATTTTTGTTATTTGTTTATTATTGACGCATTTTATTTCTTGCGGAAATGGCGGCGATAATAAGAATACCGGCTCCAATTCAAGGCAGGAAAAAATGCAGGTTACAGATAGCTCAATAATTCAGGCAAAGTATTCTGACGCAAATAAAAATAAAAAAGCGTCTTTTACTCTTAATGATTTTTATTCAGATAATAGCAAACTGGATTCAGTTGCAGAAAATGTTTTCTCAGGCCTAAGCGATGAAGAATGCATCGGGCAGATGATAGTTGTTTCTGCCGGGGATCTTGGTAAATCAACTGAACAAACCGACGCGCTGATAAATAAAAGAAAAATAGGCGGCGTGCTTTTGCTTGGCGGCTCTAAAGATGCGTTCACAGACATGATAACCGGATTCAAAACTACCGCATCAAATTCTGGTTCTCTTCCGCTCATCTTTTCGGAAGATGCAGAGCCTAGCTTAATGAACTTAAAAATAACGGGCATCAAAGATTTCCCGCCGACTAATTCAATTAAGACCGTACAGGAATCAGGAAAGATAGCGAATGATATTTGCCAGATACTTAAAGAAATAGGCATCAATCAAAATTATGCGCCGGTATGCGACTTCGACTTAAATAAAGAAATTATCGGCAACCGTTCATTTGGCTCCGATGAAAATGTTGTAAGTAAGCTGGCAGGTGAATTCATAAAACAAACGCAGTCAAATAATATTATCGCGACCGCTAAACATTTCCCCGGACATGGGAATGTAAAAGGCGATACTCACAAAGAGCTGGTTTACATTGACGGCGAAATGAAAGAGCTTGGCGTCTTTGCTGAAATGATCAAACAGGGAGTAATATCAGTAATGGTGGGGCATATCGCGATAAAGAATAATGACAAGTATAATACAAACGGAAAGCCCTCCACACTTTCAAGAAAAATTGTAACCAGCTTGCTTAAAGAAGAGCTCGGATTTAAAGGAATAGTTGTTACAGACGGCATGAACATGGGCGCGCTTGACGCTTTCAAATCGGCTTCGCTTAGCGCAATCAAAGCGGGATGCGATATGATCCTAATGCCGGGAAACGAATCACAGCTAATTAACTCAGTGAAAAAAGAAATGAACAGGGATGACAATTTCCGGTTGCAGATTTATGAATCAGTAAAAAAAATAATTCGCGCAAAAATATGTTTGGGGTTAATAGGTGATTGAATCCACCCCCCTTGTATTCCCCCCTGTCAGGGGGGAACGATAGACCCAACCCGACCCGGATTGAAAACTGTTAGGGTAATACTTGTCTCCCCCTATCAGGGGGAGATAAAGAGGGGTGCAAAAGCAGGCGTTCTGTAATAGCCGAACTATAAAATTTTACAATATGATTAAATATCCAGGAACCAGAATTATTATATTAACCGCATTACTATCTTTTGCTGTTTCTTGTAACAGGGTTACGGAACATAAGATTGTCAAGAAAGATATGGACGAAAAAAATAAAGTCGAAACCCAAACTAAAGTAGAGCCACAGGACGAAGATTCCGTTTATGCGATAATAGGCGTTGGAGATATCATGATGGGCACAAATTACCCTTCAACTTCGTCCTTACCGCCTGATGACGGCAAACATCTGTTTGACGATGTTAAAGATATTTTATCTTCGGCTGATATTACATTCGGCAACCTGGAAGGCACACTGTTAAATTCCGGCGGCACGCCTAAGAAATGCAAGGACCCGGAATCTAACTGTATAAGCTTCAGGATGCCGGAACATTACGCTTCTTATCTTAAAAATGCGGGGTTCACTGTTGTTGGCACGGCAAATAATCACAGCGGCGATATGGGCGAGGAAGGCAGGAAATCAACAGTCGAAACTCTTGAAAAATATGGAATTAAGTACGCGGGTTACATTATAACTCCAACTACAATTATTATTAAAGACGGAGTGAAATTCGGGTTCACCGCTTTTGCTCCGAACAACGGCACAAATAATTTAAACGATATTGAGGAAGCCGCGAAAATAGTTTCGGAATTAAAGAAGAAGTGCGATATACTGATCGTTTCATTTCATGGCGGCGCTGAAGGAACGGGCTCTCAGCATGTGACCGGAAGAAGAGAAATCTTTCTCGGCGAAGACCGGGGCAATGTGCTTGAATTCGCGCATGCGATGGTTGATGCAGGCGCGGACGTTATTTTCGGGCAGGGGCCGCATGTTGCGCGCGCAATGGAGATATATAAAGACAGGCTGATCGCGTACAGCCTCGGAAATTTCTGCACATACGGGAAGTTCGGGCTGAGCGGCGCATTGGGAGTCGCCCCAATCCTAAAAGTTTATATTGATAAAGAAGGTAAATTTGTACAGGGAAGAATTTTCCCGACAAAGCAAATTAAGCGCGGCATACCTATGTATGACGACGACGGAAAAATAATAAAAATCATGCGCCAGCTTACTAACCAGGATTTCCCTGAATCAGGGTTAACAATTGACGATGACGGTAAAATTCTAAAATCAAACTAAATGAAAAATGTTCAAAACTAAATTTATTGCTTTAGCCTGTTTAATAATAATTTCATTTTCTATTTCATGCAGCTACAATAATTCAAACAGAGTAAGCGCTGGTAGCGACGAAAAGCAAAAAGTTGTTCAGCGCAAAAATATACCAATTGGACTTCAAAAACTGTTGAAAGCATATCCTGATTTTCTTGAATCGGCGGATGACAATACATTGTACTGGAAAGACGGAACAAAAATGCAATATGATGATAGTATCGAAAAATCACATGATGAAAAACTGGATAACGCCGATTTAGAAGATATGATGAGCCAGCAATATACAAAAGGCGCTGATTGGGGCGAGCCGCCCGCCGAAAATTTCGAACCGGGAAGAATTCGCAGCGAAGTATTCTTTAAAAAAATGTACGGCAGTTCATCATCGGAAGTTCAAAAGAATCTCGTAAGCGTTAAATGGGTAGATGGGTCGAGCGTTGATTTCAGCTCAGTTAACGGAGCGGCAGACAGGCTTGCAGAAGTTGCAGCGGACCTGCAGCAGCTTGGATCTGAATACATGAAATATCTTAAAAACATCGGCGGCACATTCAACTGGAGAAATATTGCGGGCACTCACAGATTGAGCAATCATTCTTTCGGAACGGCAATAGATATAAATACAAAATATTCGAATTACTGGCAATGGTCAGGCAGTATGGAATACCGCAATCAAATACCTATAGAGATAGTTCAGATATTCGAAAAACACGGATTCATCTGGGGCGGCAAGTGGTACCATTTTGACACCATGCATTTTGAATACAGGCCGGAACTGTTGATTGGTGATTGACGCATTACTAAAAGCCTTTAAGAGATAACAAAAAGCCCTGCATTTGATTAAAATACAGGACATAGTTTTAAACGGTATTTGCCTCATATTGAAAAGTGACAATTAGCTTATTTCACAAGAACCATTTTTTTCATACTTGTAAAATTACGAGAGTCAATTTTATAAACATAAATACCGCTTGAAAACTTTGAAGCATCGAAACGAATATTATAATATCCTGCATCCTTAAATTCATTAACCAAATCTGTAATTTCTTGCCCGAGCATATTATATACGATAAGCTTAACTGTTCCAGATTCGGGAATAGCATATCTGATTACTGTAACAGGATTAAATGGATTTGGATAGTTTTGCTCCAAAGAATATATTTTCGGAACTTCAAGAATTGAATTGTTTCCGTTTATGTTTGGATTTTGAAATCGATTTGTACCAGAGCTTATGCCATATTTTAATGTCTTATATTCCTGTGATGTCGTTAAAGTATCTTTTAAACCTGAAACATAACAATTATTGTTAATATCAACCTGAACACCTGAAGAAGTTGTATAATCGAAATTGGGATTACCGTAGTCGTAAAACCACGCTTCCGTGCCATTATTTGTGTAACAACCGGTAATAGTAGTAGACTGACTCAAAGTTGAATGGTGATAAAATCCGGTGACATATACGGCTTCCTTAGAGCTTAAACATATATGATTTAACAGACAGTCATTTACAATCTTATAATTACCCCAAATTAAATTAGCATCTTTATCATATTTCACAGTATATCCTTCTCTGGTTGGGGAAGCAAAGCTATAAATATAAAAGCCTGTGCAGAATACATCAACTGTATAATTATTTGGAAGATTGCCTACTAGTGGTCTTTTAAAGAGCGAAATTGCCTTGGCTTCGCCATCTATAACTATTTACAACCCAAGCCTGCGTGCCGCTATTACTATATTTCACAATAGTATATTTAGCGGCATCGTTGCTATTGGATTCACTGCATCCGCAAACATAAACGCCAAGGTTTTTGTCAACTGCCAGGTCGTTTGCCCAATCATTATGATTTGCAGCTCCATTATATCTATTTACCCATAGCTGTGTGCCGTCGCTTGCGTATCTAACGGTTGCAAAATCAAGTCCTGTTCCATTTCCGGCGCTAGACCCTGTAACGTAAACATATCCGTTATCGCCATCAACTTTAATGGACTTTGCAGTATCGTTTCCGTTACCGCCATCATACCTTGAAACCCATTGTTGCTGACCCGATGGATTATATTTTACAGTCGCATAATCAAAATCGTTTCCGTTCCAGCTTTGACCCGTTACATATACATTGCCGCTAGCGTCAACTTCTACATGATTGGCGATATCGTCTCCATTTCCAGTTCCGCTATATGTATTTGTCCATCCCTGAGAACCGCCCGTTGTATATTGAATTGTAATGTAATCGTAACCAGAGCCGTTACCTAATATTGTGCCACAAACATATATCTTGCCGTTAATCTCATCATATGCTATTGAATAACCTGCATCATTCCCGGCATTTCCAGTATAACGCTGCGCCCAATTCTGAGTAACGAGAGTTGAATTATAACACACAGTCACAATTCCGGTACCTGTATTTATATTATCGCTTTGTCCTGTGACGTAAACATTACCTGAATTATCCAGAGTGATAGCATTACTCTTGTTTAAGCTACTTGGTGGTGAAAATACACCTCGGTATTGATTTTCTCCTGTTAATTGGACCTGAGAAAGTAAATTGGCTGTGAAAATCATTAAAATTATTGCAATTATATTTTTCATTTTAATTATGTTTTATATTCAAAAAAATAGAGTTAATTTTAAAAAAGGGGATGGCTCAAGCGAATAGGGTCGCTTTTTGCGGTTCTATTTGATATTTCGTTGGTCCGAAATTCATCAGGCTTGTGTACCAGCCCCTTTATTTATATACTTTTATAATAGAAACTTGATTAAATTAAATTCATTTCATTTCCGGCGGCATATTATTAAATACCTCCTTTCTATTTTAATATTACCATTTTTTTCGTATCAATGAGTTTTTCGTCAACAAATAGACTATAAAAATATATCCCGCTGCTTAAGTAAGTTCCGTCAAAATTTATGTAATATTCACCCGGGAAAAACTTATTATTCACCGGAACTAATAACTCTCTACCCAGTAGATCAAACATTTTTATTTTTATAAAACCACTTTGGGGTATATAAAACTTTATTATAGTTTTTGGATTAAATGGATTTGGATAATTTTGGCTTATTTCATATTTTTCCGGAATATTTGAGTTTAAGAATTTAATTCCAACTGGCTGAGAGTATTTGACTATAAACATTGCCGAGTGGTTAACAGAAAATCCTGTTCCAGAAGAAATTACATCATTGTTGACATCTATTTGGATGCCTGCACAAAGTGTTAATTGATCGATGGGGTTTATATAGGATATATTCCACTTCATTGTTCCTGAACTATCAAGTTTAATAATTGTACTTGAAGGATGATTTGGTGCAGAACCTCTGGCAATTTCACCCAATAGATAAATATTTGCCGAAGCATCTAAATCCATAAAAGTATTTTCGTTAGCTAATGTATCCGTTCTTTTATTTACCCATATTAACGCGCCATCGTTTGCGTACTTTATTGTGCAAAAGTATCGTGTCGCACCCTGATCCGCCATATAAAAACCGCTAATGTAAATATTTTGAGAATTGTCTATTTCAATTGCGTTAGCTTCATATCTGCTTCTATTAGAAAGCGTATCAGAATTGTATGTTTTTACCCATTGGGTTAACCCCTCTATAGAATATTTAATTGTGAAATAATCTCTATATCTCGGAAATGGGGCTTCTGTATAGCCAGTAACATAGACATTATCATATTTATCAAGCTTAATTGAATTCGATGAACTTATTCCAGGTAATGCTTCAAAATATTTTTGAAACCATTGTTGATTGCCCGATGAATCGTATTTAACTGTTAGTGCAACACCAAATTCGCCCGTCACATAAATATTACAATTATCGTCAACAGCTAAACCGTGGACATAAACTGCAGAGTTCAATTCAGGGAATGTTCTCGTCCAAAGCTGCCTTCCATCTACAGAATATTTGATTGTCGCATATGTATATCCCTGCTGCCCTGTGATCTGGCTGAAACCCGAAACGTAAACATTCCCCGCATTATCAACGGCAATCTTTTCAGCTTCATCATCGCCGCTGATTGGACCGTTATAATATTGAAACCATTGCTGAACCCCGTTTGAATTATATTTTACTGTACAATAATCAAAATAAGTGGACCCGTTATTTACCACTCCTGTTACATATACATTTGATGCTTTATCTAAAGCAATCGCTCTTGGATAGCCAACCCCCAGAGTACCCAAAAAATTACTTATCCACAGTTGTTTTCCTGAGCTAGAATATTTTGTGGTAAAATAACTTTGAGATGTTGCACCGGAGTTACCGGTTATATAGACATTTCCGGAATCGTCTAAGACTAAAGCAGAACTCGTTGCACTGAAAATTGCGTTAGTATCGGGGTAACGGCTCACCCACTCTAAAGTTGGCTGCTGAGCATAGGAAATACAAATTGTACAAGAAACGGGAAAAAATACCAATAATGTTAATTGACTTATCTTAAGGGCATGGGTAAGTAAAAATTTAAATGAAGAACTTAACAAAAACCAAAATGTTAACAAAATACGAACTGGCTTAACAGCCGTTTCAATTTGACAAAGAATCGCAAACGCTATATTATCATTAGGGTCCATCTTCCCTGATAAATAAGAATTTATCCAAACGAACAAAAACAATACTTGCTAATATACAAATATAACACACCAATACCGTGCAAAAAATGATATATATCATATTTTAGAAAATGACTCAATAACGGTATCCCAATATTTATCATTTCATAACAAAGTTAACTGACATAACTGATGAAAAATCAAAAATGATATATCCTATTGTATTCGATTGTTTGTTAGTTTTCCCTGTTTACTTGATTTCGTGTGTTGCATTTTGATTATAATTTTTGACTTTTAATGTTTAATATTTGATGTATTTTGATTGTAATTAATTGTACAAGGAATTAAAAATAGCCAATTTCTGTTGAATGTTTAACGGAGA